>NZ_JAAKEE010000052.1:0-16262 GCF_011038995.1 Adlercreutzia sp. ZJ242 | reverse complement strand
CCGTTTTTCCTCTTCTGCTTTTTGACGAACAATTCTTCTCCTGACCTGCGGATACCCCTTTTCTCATTATACCATACCAATAACAATCCCTAACGCAGATAGTCATAAATTTTTGACAAAAATAAAGGCCTGGAACGGCCTTTAACCAGGGAATATGTGAAAACGGATCAACTAATCAGCTGCAAAACTCGGGCGCTTGCATCGTGCGCCCGCGCCCGAGACGAGCGCGCTTGCGTCTCCCGCTTCGCCCGCGTGCGTCACCCGCTCCGCCCGCCCGTCCCGCGCCTGCGGCGACGCCCCTCGCGCTCGCCCTCGCATTCCGCAGCTTTTTCCGGAGCGGCTCCTTGCGCCTTGACTGTTGTGCTAACATGTGCGGTTGGTATTACAACATCTGGAAGGGACGTATATGTCAGGGCACTCAAAATGGGCAACAACCAAGCATCGCAAGGCCGCGCAGGACGCTAAGCGCTCCGCCTTGTTCTCCAAGCTGTCGCGCAACATCACCGTTGCAGCCAAGGAGGGCGGCGACCCCAACCCCGACAACAACGCCTCCCTTGCGGCCGCCATCGAGAAGGCCAAGGCCAACTCTCTGCCGAAGGACAAGATCAAGACCGCCATCGACAAGGCGTTCGGCAGCGGCAAGGACGCCGCGAGCTACGAGACGGTCATCTACGAGGGCTACGGCCCGGCGGGCATCGCGGTGTACTGCGAGGCCCTGACCGACAACCGCAACCGCACCGCCGCCGACGTGCGCAGCGCGTTCTCGCACGCGGGCGGCAACCTGGGCACCTCGGGCTCGGTCGCGTTCATGTTCGAGCGCAAGGGCCAGGTCGTGGTGGCCAAGGAGGTCGAGACCGGCGACAAGAAGAACCCCGTGAAGCCCAACGGCGCCGCCGCTGACGAGGAGGAGTTCATGATGGCCGTCGCCGAGGCCGGCGGAGACGACTACGAGGACGCCGACGAGGAGTGGATCGTCTACACCGCGCCGTCTGACCTCATGGCCGTGAAGAAGGGCCTTGAGGAGCAGGGCATCGAGACGAAGGGCGCCGAGATGACCATGGAGCCCACCACGCCCGCCACGGTCACCGTGAACGACGCGCGCAAGGTCATGCGCCTCATCGACAAGCTCGAGGAGCTCGAGGACCTGCAGAACGTCTACCACACCATGGACATCACCGACGAGATCGCCGCGGCGCTCGACGAGTAGCCTGCTCTGTCCGCCTTGGCGGGCGGGCGAAGCGCGTCGGCGTCTCGCGCTTGCTTCGCCTGCTGCGCGAGGGTGAGCTCATGGGGGGGCGAGGACTTGTTCCTCGCCCTCTTTTTTGCTGTCTGAGGTGAGGCCGGCTTGCTGCGTGCTACGTGCTACTTGCCGCGCTTGTCTCGCTTGCGGCCCGCGCCCGCGTTCGCACGGCTCGCGCTCGCGTTCGCGCCCATGCGGCCTGCGTTCGCGCGCCCCGCGCCCGCGCCCGCGCCGTCTGCGCCCGCGGCACCAGACGTTTCGGCGATGGAGGCGCGCAGGTAGAGCGTGTAGGCGACGGCCGCCGACGAGGCGATCACCAGGTCGCGCTCGAAGTCGCCCGGCTCGCTCCCGCTCGTGAGCGTGGCGGGCGCGGCGGAGGTGGGCGCGAAGAGCGCCCGGCAGGCGTTCTCGAGCGCGGTGCAGAAGTAGTCGTAGGCGACGTCCGTCTCGAAGCTGGTGATCTGCTGCTCGATGAGGTGGTTGATCTCGCCGATGGAGAACGTGTGCTTCAGGATGCCGATCACGATGAGCTGGGCGACCTGCTCGCGCGTGTACTTCTTGGCGCGCGGCGGCGCGATCACGCCCTGCTTCACGTAGTTGTTCACCATGGAGGGCGTGATGATCTTGTCGTCGGGCTGGTACAGCGGGCGCAGCGTCTCCTGCAGGTAGCCGACGAGCTGGTCCATGTAGAGCTCGATGTGGGGGATCTCGGCATAGCGCGGGAGGCGCAGCGAGGCGATGTTCTGGGCGAACGCGTTCTGCTCGGCTGGCTGCACAGACGTCTCCTCCCTTCGGCTCCGCGCGCTGCGCGACATGGTGGTCATACAGGCAAGAAAATAGCAGATTGACGCTTGATGGTCAAATTCTTCAACTAGTTGACAAAATGTCGATTAATACATAATCTAGTTTTCAATACGAGATATGGCGCAGCTGGATCATAGCGAGGCCGCTGGATCATAGCGAGGACACAGCGAAAGCGGGGGACCATGGGCAAGAAGGAGATCGCCATCGTCATCGACTCGTGCACGGACGTGCCGCCGGCCGAAATCGAGCGCTACGGCATGTACGTGGTGCCGGTGCAGGTGAACTACGAGGACGGCAGCTACCTCGACAAGGTGGACATCACGCCGCAGGAGGTCTACGACCGCCTCGCCGTGGAGGTTCCGCGCACCTCGACGCCGACGCCCGCCATAGCCTCCGAGGTGCTGGGCCGCGTGGTGGCCGACGGCTACGAGCAGGCGGTGGTGGTGACCATCTCAAGCGGGCTGTCGTCCACGCACGACCTGCTGCGCTCCGTGTCGTCAGGCATGTCCCGTCTGCGGACGCTTCTCGTCGACACGAAGAACATCGGCATGGGGGCGGGGCTCGTGGTGCTCGCGCTCGCGCGCATGGTGGAGGCGGGCGCCACGCTCGAGGAGCTCGAGGAGGCGGCGGACCGCATCGTCGCGAACACGAAGGTGTTCTTCTGCGTTGACACGCTCGACTACCTGCTGCGCGGCGGGCGCATCGGCAAGGTCACCTACCGGGTGGGCAGCCTGCTCGACATGCGCCCCGTGATCAGCTGCAACGAGGAGGGCGTGTACTACACCGTGTCGAAGGCGAAGGGCCGCAAGCTCTCGCTCAAGCGCGCCATGAGCTGCGCCGAGAAGTTCGCCGCGCAGTTCGACGAGTGCGTCATGGCCGTGGTGGACGGCGACGCGGCGTCCGAGGCCGCCGAGGTGCGGCGCGAGCTCAAGGGGAGGATCGCGAACGCGACCACCTGGTACGAGGGGAACGTGAGCCCCGCCCTCGTGGTCCACACCGGCCCCGGCCTCATCGGCGTCGGCGTGCAGGGCGCATAGCCCGCAGCTCTCCCGCCACGCGGCGATCTTGCGCGCAGGCGTTCTTGTCGCGCGCAGGAGCCCGCCCTGCGGAAAGCCCCTGCGGGGTCGTTGTTTCCGGCAGTGTTTCGATTATCGAAATCGCATAAGAGCGTTTTGGAGTCCCGATGATGCTATGTTTATGGGGCGACCATTCATGAGGGGGATGCGATGGAGATAGGCGATCTGAGGGAGTTCATCGTCCTCGCCGAAGAGCTGAACTACACGACTGCGGCCGACAGGCTGTTCCTCTCACGCTCCTCGCTCACGAAGCACATCCAGGCGGTGGAGAGCGAGCTGGGTGTGCAGCTGTTCGAGAGGAACAACCGGTCGGTTTCGCTGACGCCCGCTGGGCGGGCGTTCCTGCAGAGGGCGAGAGCCGTCCTCTTCGCGTACCACGAAGCCGTGGAGGCGGCGAGGTCCGCTGCGGCAGAGGACGTGGAAAAGCTCAAGGTGGGATATCTCTTCGCGACTGCCGGTGAGATATTTCCTCAGATCTGCGCTGATTTCGGGACCCAGAGCAACGTTCGCTTAGAGCTGCGCTCAATGGAAGTGGAAGAGATCTGGAGGGGCGTGACGAAGGGCGAGATCGATCTTGGCTTGACGATCGGCATGGCTGACGGCATTCCCCACAAGTGCAACTACGTCGAGCTTCTGGAGGATCGATTCGGCATCGTCGTAACCGCCGCGCATCCGTATGCCCGGCGAGAGAGCTTGACCTACGATGACCTGAGAGGCATGTCGCTTTTCGGCCCTCATCCGCGCTACCTCCCGCTGAACGAGAGGATCATCAGCCGATACCTCTCCGCGCATGGCGGTGACCTGGAGGTCGCGCCCGAGATCAGGGACATCGGGTCGATTTGCCCGGCGCTTGCGATGGGCGCGGACGCGGTCTTTTCCGTAGGGCATATCGCTCGTCGCCTCGGGGAGCACTTCGCCTTTGTTCCCCTCGCTGACGTGGAGGAGAAGCCCGTAGTGGTCCTTGCATGGCGAAAGGACAACGAGACGAGCGAATTGCTCGAGTTCACGCGCTGCATGAAATCCAGATTCGACCAATACCAAAAGGATCGCTAGACCTTAGCTGAGAACCGCGTCGCCTTCGGCCCGTTGTTTCCAAAAGGGAACAGCGGGCCGAAATGCGGAGTGCCCTCGGACGATCCTATAATGAGGCTACTCGAGGGGAAGTCACGTGATAGCTCAACAACGAATCCTGCCGCGCACCTGCGGTCTTGGGACTGCTTTGCCCAAGTGTCGGATACGCGACCGGAATCGCTCGAGATCTCTACTGAGAGCAAGCGAGAAAGGAGAGCCATGAGCTTTATCGCGGACAAGACTGTCTACAAGTCCATGGGCTTTTGCGGAGTTGGCGACGGGGCGAATATCGCAAACGTCGACGTGAAAGACGGCAAGGTGGTTCGCATCAGGCCCGTGCACTACGACGAGCTCTACACCAAGGAGGACCTCAACTACTGGACCATCAAGGCGCGCGGTTCCCAGTTTGAGCCGGGGATGAAGTCGCTGCTTCCGCCCCTGTCGCTCACCTACAAGAACAGGATCTACTCCAAGAACCGCGTTCCCTATCCGCTGAAGCGCGTGGACTGGGATCCGAACGGCGAACGTCATCCGGAGACGCGCGGCGAGTCGAGGTACGAGCGCATATCCTGGGACGAGGCCCTGGACATCGTCGCTGACGAAATCAAGCGCATCCACGACGCGTACGGTCCCGCGTCCATCCTGTGCCAAGGCGGCGGACATGCGGAAACCAAGAACGCGACGGGGACCCATGGCGTTCAGACCGCGATGTTCAACACGCTCGGCACGGGCTGCGTGGTTCAGGCGCGTAACGCCGACAGCTGGGAAGGCTGGTACTGGGGCGGCAAGTACGTGTGGGGCAACGACCCCGTTGGCGAGCAGGTTCAGCTGACCAACGTCCTCAAGGACATCGCCGAGAACTCTGACGCCGTGCTGCACTGGGGCTGCGATCTGGAGACGACCCCTTGGGGTTGGGGCGGTCAGCTGTCGAGCCGAACCGCCTACTGGTTCACCGAGATCGGCATCAAGCAGATCTTCATCTGCCCTGAGCTGAACTACTCTGCGGCGATTCACGCAGACAAGTGGATTCCCGTGCTGCCCAACACCGACGCTGCGCTGCAGCTGGCCATCGCCTATGTGTGGATGACCGAGGGCACCTTCGACCGCGAGTACCTGGAGACGCACACCGTCGGCTACGACCATCTCGAGCGCTACGTTTTGGGCGAGGAGGACGGCGTCCCCAAGACCCCGAAGTGGGCGGAGGAGAAGTGCCACGTCCCCTCGTACACCATCAAGGCCCTGGCTCGCTACTGGGCGAAGCACAGCGTGTCCATCGGGCATGGCAACGGAGGCGGCTACATCCGCTCATGCTTCTCCCATGAGCCTGCTCGCCTCGAGATCTGCCTGCTGGCCATGCAGGGCGTCGGCAAGCCTGGCGCCAACCAGTTCAAGTTCCTCGAGAAGTCCCTGTTCTACGATCCGACGGTGAATCCCTATCCGCGCTCCGAGGTCATTCCCTCCACCTTCGCGTGCTTCAAGGGCGCTCTGCTCGATGAGCAGATGCTCGGAAAGAACTTCGTCCCGCAGACCCTCATCCCCAACGCGATCGGCGGCGAGAAGTTCGACTGGTACGGCCACACCATGTGCACCTTCGGCATTTCCGACCAGCTCAAGCCCTTCCAGTTCCCCAATCCGGGCAACCAGCCCATCCACATGGTCTGGTCCACGGGCCCCTGTTGGCAGACCTGCTGGAACGGCGGCTTCCGGTTCCAGGACGTCATCCGCTCCGAGGCCGTTGAGTGCTACATCGTCCAGCACCAGTGGATGGAGAACGACACCAACTTCGCCGACCTCATCTTGCCCGTCACCACCAAGGTCGAGGAATACGACCTGAACAACGACATCGAGAGCGGCCAGTTCAACATGATGTACCTCGAAGAGCCCGCCATCGAGCCCTTCTGCGACGCGCGCAGCGACTACGCCATCGTCTGCGGGGTTGCGAAGAGCCTGGAGCGCTTCGGCGGAATCTACGCGGGCCTGCACGACAAGATCACCGAGGGCCTTACTGACGAGGAGCTCCTCAAGCGCGGCTACGAGATGTCGGGCATCCCCCTGGACCAGATGCCCTGGGAGAAGTTCAAGCAGCAGAAGCTCTGGATCTCCCCCACGGTCAAGGGCTGGGAGGACGAGCCCGCCGGCCTCATCGGCTTCTACGAAGACCCCGAGAGCCATCCCTTCTCCACGCCGTCCGGGAAGATCGAGATCTACTCCACGCTGATCGCCGACAACTTCCCCGATGACGCGGAGCGCGGTCCCGTGCCCCATTGGGTGGAGGAGAGCCCGCTTCACCACGAGCGCATCACCTCTGATCGCGCCCAGGAGTATCCGTATCTGCTCATGTCCAACCATCCTCGCTGGCGCGTTCACGCCCAGCATGATGACTGCATCTGGCTCCGCGAGATCCAGACCTGCAAGGTCGTCGGCCCCGACGGCTACGCATACGAGCCCATTTGGATCAATCCCGCCGATGCCGCGGAGAAGGGCCTGAAGAACGGCGACGTCGCCGAGCTGTTCAACGAGCGCGGTCGCGTTCTGGGCGGCATCATCGTCACCGAGCGCATCATGCCCGGCGCCCTTTACCAGGATCACGGCGCTCGCGTCGACACCATCGTTCCCGGCACGGGCGGTCTTGACCGCGGTGGCGCAAACAACATGATCTGTCCGTCCGCCACCACTTCCAAGAACTGCGCCGGCGAAGTCACCAACAGCTTCTTGGTCGGCATCAGGAAGGTGGACGTTTTCGAGCTCGCAGAGCAGTACGCCGAAGCGTTTGGCCGCGAATACGACCCGGCTTGCGGCCTTGTCGCCAGCGCGCGCATTGAGAAGGAATAGGGGTAGATGGCATGAAAGCTTTTGTAATCGACATCGCGAAGTGCAACGGTTGCCACAATTGCCAGATCGTCTGCAAGGACGAGCACTGCGGCAACGACTGGTCGCCGTATGCGAAGACCCAGCCTGATACCGGCCAGTTCTGGTGCAGCGTCGAAGAGCGCGTGCGCGGCACGGTGCCGCTGACGAGGATCAGCTACATCCCGCGCATCGGCGCCCAGACCGAGGCTCTCAGGGAGTACGCGGGAGAGGTCCTGATGCCCCGCGAAGACGGCCTGATCGTCATCGATCCCGAGAAGGCGAAGGGCCGTGAGGACATCGCCGAGAAGTTCGAAGGCGTTTACTGGAACGCTGAGCTTCAGATTCCGCAGGGGTGCACGGGCTGTGCCCACCTGCTGGACAACGGCTGGGCCGTTCCTCGCTGCGTCGACGCGTGCCCGACCGATGCCTTGCGCTTCGGGGACGAGGATGACCTCGCAGAGGAGATCGCGCAGGCGACGAGGCTCGACGATGACTCCCATGTGTACTACCTGAACTTCCCGAAGCGCTTCATCGGGGGCACGGTTGTCGATCTGGCGGCTGACGAAGTGGTCATCGGCGCCGAAGTGTACCTGAAGGATGAGGATGGAAAGGTCGTCTCCCTCGCGCGCACCGACGATTTCGGCGACTTCATCTTCAAGCAGGTGGAGCCCGAGGCGTATCGCGTGGAGATAAAGGCGCACGGGTTCGGCAAGAAGGCCCTCGACGCCGACGCTCGCGAGGCGGACCTCAATCTCGGCACTATTGATCTGAGCGCGTAAAGGTGAGCGGGCGCAGTTGGCATCGACTGCGCCCTATGAGAAGGAGTGATCGTAATGGTCTTTAAAGGTCCTGCCGGTTTCCAGCGCATTGTCTACATCATCATGAACGTCGTCATGGGCATCGTGATCACCGTGTGCTTGAACGTGCTGGTGCTCCATGCGCCTATTACGGTGGACGGAATGCTCACCAGCTGCGTTCTGAGCTTCGCCGTCGGCTACACCGTGAGCGACCTCGTTCCTGCGATGGACTGGGGCCGGGCCTTGGCTGCGAAGCTCGGCTTGAAGCCGGGAAGCCTCGGGACCCATCTGGTTTCCAGCGCTGTGCTGGCGTTCTTCATGGGCACCCTGATCCTGTTCTTCTGCGCGTTGGTCAACGTGCTGTCTGTCGGCGGCATCCAGGGCGTGCTCGGCTTCTTCATGATGGGCTACCCGATTGTGCTGGCGGCGGCTTTTGTGGCAATCGTTTTGTGCGTGCCGGCGGCAATGAAGGTCGCTGCTGCCATCAGCGGCTTCGATCCCACCAAGATGCCTCCTCAGGCCGAGTAGCATCGGGCTGGGTGGCAAGGCAGCTGGGGCTGGAGCAAAAGCCCCGACGAGAAAGCGAGCCCCCTTAGGCTCGCTTTCTCTCTTCAACTGGCTTTTCGCCTTGTGCGTGAGGGCGCGTTTGCGGGCGGGGTTGCCTTTTGCTAAGGCCCGCACCCTGCACGCCGCGCCAACGCCATCGTTACTTACGCGTTCCCGTCGTCTCCGGAGAACTCGCCCTTCAGGAAGCCTCGCGCCACGCATGCGGCGGCGCCGGCGGTTGCCACGAGGCCGATCAGGGCGCTGGTGGCAACCGAGAGCTCGTCGCCGGTCTGGGCGAGCTTCGTGCCGGTCGGCAGCGTCACCGTCTCCGTGCTGCCGTTCGCGCCCGCGCCCGAGCTGCCGCCTGCGCCGTTCGCGCCCGAGCCGGTGCCGGGCGTCGTGCCAGCATCGGGCGCGTTGCCGCCGCCCGCGCCGTTGCCGCCCGCGTTGCCGCCGCCCGTGTTTCCGCCGTTGCCCGTGCCGCCGCCCTCGCCGTTGCCGCCCGCGTTGCCGCCGTTGCCCGTGTCGCCGCCCTCGCCGGGCTCGGGCGCAGGAGCCGCGGAGACGACGACCTCGGCGGTCGGCCGCTGGGCGTATCCGGCAAGGTACGTCACGACGTAGGTGCCCTCGGCGGCAGGGACGAAGCGGTAGCTTGCATGGGCAGACGCCGACAGCGTGCCCTCGGCAAGCGCAGCCGCCTCCGCCGCCGTCTTCATCAGCTCAATTGCCTGCCCGTTGGGGTCGGTCACCTCCGGCACTGCCTGGAGCTCCGTGCCGGCGACGTCGGTGAACAGCACGTTCGGCACAAGGTAGGCCTGGCCCACGGTGGCGGTGCCCATCTCCTCGGCGCTCGGAGCCTCCGCGGCCTTCGCCACCGGAGCCGAGGCCGTGTAGAGCATGGTCGCCTGCTCCTGGGTGGCAACGACAGGCGTAAGCTTGGCGAAGGCGACCTTGCCCACCATCGGGTGCTCCATGCCGCCCTCGCTGTCCACGTCGGCCCCCACGAACCAGCGCTTGAAATCGGCCTTCGGCGCGGGGATGGAGCCCACGTTGCGCTTCTGCGATACCAGCTGGCCGTTCAGGTAGTACTTCATGGTCTCGCCGTCGTAGGTCACCGTCACGTGCGTCCACGTGTTCAGCGGCACCTCTCCGTCGGTGTATACGTAGTCGCTTCCGTTCCCCACGTTGGTGTAGTGCCGCAGCTTGGGAGCGTAATAGCTCAAGTCCTGTCCCACGCCACTCGCGCTGGAGAACAGGTCGAAGTAAGTATCCGTCGGTTCTGCGGTGAACTGGAACAGCACCTCGATGGTCTCGGCTTGCGCGATGGCGGCGTAGTCCTTGTCGGCGAACTCGTACCCCACGGCCGACTCGCCGTCGAACAGCGCAACCGGAACGCCGAAGGCGCTGTCCGTCTCGTAGGTCAACGCGCCGAAGGGCACGGCGGCATGCGGCTTGGCGGCACGGTCGTCGTGCGCGCCGGTGGCGAAGTCGAGGTGAAGCAGCGGGGCGCCCAGCGAGGGCGGGACCTTCTCGGCGGTCGTGAACTCCGTCTCGCCGACAAGCGCCTCCTTCCCGAACGCGCTGACGGCGTAGGCGCGCAGCACGTAGGCGGTCTTCTCCTCGAGCGCCGCGCCGAACAGCGGACGCTCGAACACAGCCGGCTGGTTGACGTCCGCCTTGTAGTAGTCGGACATGAAGCGCGCATTGAACACGGGAGCGTCCGGGGCAGACGCGCGCGCGACCGTGACGCGGTAGGAGATGACCACGTCGTCGTTCACGCCCGAGGCGTCGGCGGACACCTTGTCAGCCGTCAGCGCGAACGAGGCGTCCATGTCGCTGATGGTCTCCTCGGGCACCGAGACGGAGGCGCCTTCCTTAACCAGGGGCGGCTTGGCCGCCTGCTCCATGCCGGCATGCGTGTACCGGAAGCCGTCGCGCCCCTGGGAGGGGACGATCACCCAAGGCTGCCCGAGGGCGGCGCCGTTGCGGAAGTCCAGGCGGTGGATCGTGACGGCATGCGTCGCCGTGTCGATCTCCACCAGCTCGCACTGGCTGGCGTCTTGCCCGGCATTGGGGTGTTCCTCGCCGCTCCCCGTCTCGTCCAGGCCGTCGCCGCTCATCCAGAAGTTGTTCGCGAACGTGGCGGTCTGGATGAGCGTGAAGCCGTCGTCCTGGTAGATGGAGCGCGGGTCGGCCATCGGGATGTGCGTATGCCCCGAGAAGTGGATGAGCTGATGGTACTTCCCGGCAAGCTCCTTGTAGAAGGCGTCGTCGTTGCCTTCTACGTCAGAGCTGTCGGTGCCGAACTTCCCGTTCCAGCTGCCGCCCACGCTGTACCAGACCGTGTTGCCGAAGGGGTGGTGCGTCAGCAGGAACACGGGCTTGCTCGCATCCTCCGCCACTGCGGCGGCAACACGCTCACGTACCCAATCTTGGCGGTCGCCGTACCAGCTGTTGTCATAGCCGCCCGGATGCGATGAGAGGGCAATCACGTGGTAGCCGCTGCCGGGAGCATCGGTGCCGCCCACGACGAAGTCGCAGTCTGTCTGGCCCTCGTTGGCGCCGCCGGGAATCTGGAACGAGCCCGCCACCGTCAGCTTCGACGACAGGAACTCCTTGAACTCCGCCTGAGCGCTGTCCTTGCTGCCGCTATGCGCGTAGTACTCGTGGTTGCCCATGACGATGCCCACGGGGCTCTTCGCATGCGCGTTCAGCAGCTCGGCCAGCTTGTCGTAGTCGTCCGCTGTGCCGTTGTCTGCCGAGTCGCCCACGAAGAAGTGCCCGTGGACCTGCGGGGCCATGCCGTAGATGGCGCTGAAGGCGGCGGGCACCTTCTCGCGGTAGGCGTTTTCCTCGCCAGCGCCCACATGAGTGTCGCTGTGCACGGTAAAGCGCACCTTGCTGCCGGAGAGTGTCGGCCATTGGGGAGAGCTCGGTGCCGTGAACGCAGCTGCGGCCTCCTGGTCGGGAAAGACCAAAAGCCCCCCGGCGGCGCACACGCCGGTGACGGCGGCCAGCTTGAGGAACGTGCGGCGTGACACGCCGAACGTTCCCTGATCGTATGCGGCTTCGAGATCATTCATGGCAGAGTTCTTCTCCTTCACGTGCGTCTCCTTTGCTCTTCTTTTTTCTTCAAACGGGATGTCGGATGCGTCTGCCTTGCATGGTCTGGCAGCGGCATCGAACGCGTGCGCCTCGGATGCTTTGATCGCGCCCGGCTCGCCTTGGCGCAGCATGAGGACATCGTAGGGAGGGAACGTCAGGATGAATTCAGGGGAGCGAAAACACGCTCCAAGGCAGGGGCAAAGTTCGCGTAAAGAGCGGGCGCCGCACTGTCCGAAACATTTGTTTGCTCGTGCCCTTGCTTTTGGCAAACGCTTGTTCTATCATAGCCTCACTTGTTGAGAAAGCGGGGTTGTGATCGTGGCGTCAGTCGAGCGCGTCATACTGGGCATCGACCCGGGCCTGGCCAACACGGGCTGGGGCATCGTCGAGCAGCGCGGCTCACGGCTCGCCTGCGTGGCGTACGGGTGCGTCTCCACGCCCGCGAGCCAGCCGCTCGCGGAGCGCCTCCTGAAGATCCACGACCAGATCGGCGCGGTGGTGCGGCGCTTCGGCCCCACCTGCGTGGGCATCGAGACCGTGTGGTTCGGCCAGAACATCACGGCGGCCTTTGCCACGGGGCAGGCGCGCGGCGCGGCGCTCGTGGCGTGCGCGGAGGGCGGGCTCGCGGTGGGGGAGTTCACCCCGCGCCAGATCAAGCTCGCGGTGGTGGGCACGGGCTCGGCCGAGAAGGAGCAGGTGCAGTACATGGTGCGCCAGCTCTTGCAGCTCGAGGAGGTGCCGCAGCCCGACCATGCGGCCGACGCGCTGGCAGCCGCCATCTGCTACACCACGCACGACGGGTTCGCGCGCGCCGAGAGGCGCTTCGACGAGCTGGTGGCGAAGGCGGAGGCGGCGCAGGCGTCGCGCGGCGCGCAACCGCGTCGGACGCGGCGGCGCGGTGGAGCGACCGGCGGGGAAGGTGAGGCGTGATGATTGCCTTTTTAAGCGGAAGGCTGGCGGGGAAGACCCCCAGCATGGCGTATGTCGACGTGAACGGCGTGGGATACGCCGTCTCCATGTCGGCGGCGGCGCTCGCGAAGCTGCCTGACGTGGGCGAGAGCGTGTCCGTGCTCACCTACCTGCAGGTGAGCGAGAGCGGGGCGGCGCTCTTCGGGTTCCTCACGCAGGAGGAGAAGGCGCTGTTCGAGCGGCTGATCACGGTGAGCGGCGTAGGGCCGAAGGTGGCGCTCGCGGCGCTGTCCACCTTCTCGCCGCGCGCTTTGGCCGATGCCGTCGCCGCCCAGGACACCTCCCTGGTGGCGAAGATCCCCGGCGTGGGCAAGAAGACCGCCTCGCGCATCATCCTCGAGCTCAAGGGCTCGCTCGACGCGGGGGCCGAGAGCCTGTTCGGCGCGGCTCCTGACGAGAAGTCGGTGGTCGACGCGCGCCTGAGCGGGGCCGCCGAGGCGCTGCTGTCGATGGGCTTCACGTCGGCCGAGGCTGATCTTGCGCTCAAGGGAGCGCCCGAGGGGGCTGCCGAGGCGGCGCTGCTACAATATGCGTTGAAGCGATTGGGAAGCCGATAGGGGTTTATGGACGACAGCGTACGCATAGAGGGAATGGTGTTCGAGGCCGCGGCGGGCGGCTTGGGCGGCGCACGCGGCGAGGCCGCGGCGGGCGCTGACGCGCACGCGCGGGCGGTGACGCCCGAGCTCGTGGAGGACGACCTGGCGCTCGACCGCTCCCTGCGCCCGAAGCGCCTCGAGGACTACCTGGGCCAGACCAAGGTCAAGGAGTCGCTGGCCATCCTCATCGAGGCCGCGCAGGCGCGCCATGACGTGGCCGACCACATCCTGTTCTCGGGCCCGCCGGGCCTCGGCAAGACGACGCTCGCCACCGTGGTGGCCAACGAGCTCGGCTCCAGCATCCGGACCACCTCCGGCCCCGCCATCGAGCGCACGGGGGACCTCGCGGCCATCCTCACCAACCTCGAGGAGGGCGACGTCCTGTTCATCGACGAGATCCACCGCCTCAACCGCATGGTGGAGGAGGTGCTCTACCCCGCGCTCGAGGACTTCGCGCTCGACATCGTGGTGGGCAAGGGCCCGGCGGCGCGCTCCATCCGCCTCGACATCCCGCGCTTCACGCTCATCGGCGCCACCACGCGCACGGGCCTGCTCACCGGCCCTCTGCGCGACCGCTTCGGCATCGCGTTCCGCCTGCAGTACTACACGCCCGAGGAGCTCAGCGCCATCGTGTGCCGTTCGGCGGCCATCCTCGGCGTCGACATCGACCAGGAGGGCGCGCTCGAGATCGCGCGCCGCAGCCGCGGGACGCCGCGTCTGGCCAACCGCATGCTCAAGCGCGTGCGCGACTGGGCGCAGGTCTGCGCGGACGGCGTCATCACCGAGGACGTGGCGGCCCAGGCCCTGAGCTTCTTCGAGGTGGATGACTTGGGCCTCGACGCGGTTGACAACCGCATCTTGGAGATCCTCTGCGTCCAGTTCTCGGGGCGCCCCGTGGGCCTCACCACGTTGGCCTCGGCGCTCTCGGAGGACCCTGACACGGTGGAGGACGTCTACGAGCCCTACCTCATGCAGCAGGGCCTCATGATGCGCACGCCGAAGGGGCGCCAGGCCACCGCGCGCGCGTGGGAGCACCTCGGGCTCGTCCCGCCCGAGGAGGGGAGGTAGCCATGTTCGAGCAAGACTATCTGCTGCGCATGCTCATGGACTTCGCGGCGGCCATCCGCCGCTCCATCGAGCGCGCAGGCGGCCAGCAGGACCCGTCCGGCGCGGCGAGCATGCTCGAGGAGGCGATCGGCAGCGCCGTCGACATCGACGGCGGCGTGCTTCTGTCGCTCTCGCCGGAGTCCATCGCGAGCATCCTGGAGGTGTCGGGGACCGATCCGCACGTCACCGAGTACGTGGCGCGCTCGCTTCTGCTCGCGTCCGACTACCACGCCCAGGCGGGCGAGGCGGAGCTTGCCGAGCTGCGCCGCGGGCAGGCGCTCGCCGTCGCCGAAGCCTACGGCCACGACCTCTCCGAAGCGTTCGACTTCGAGGCTGACATTAAACTTTAAGTATACTCAAAGACCCATGTCAGACGCTTGTTTTGAGGGAATCGGGGAACCTCGGAGCTTTCGCCAAAAAACATAATTTTCTTACGATGATTCCTCGCAGGAAACGAGTCGAAGTAGCGTATAGTGAGTGCATGTCCAAAAGAAGAGAGGACAAGTGTTGCCGCCATGCAGCACGTGTACATATCTCCCCGACTCTGGGGAGAGGAAAGAGGAAAAGATGGCGGAAGGTACTGTTAAGTGGTTCAACCCGGAGAAGGGTTACGGTTTCATCTCTCAGGCAGACGGCGAGGATCTCTTCGTCCATTTCTCTGAGATCCAGATGGACGGGTTCAAGACGCTCGACGAGGGTGCTGCGGTGTCCTTCGACGTAACGACGGGTCAGAACGGCAAGCTCCAGGCGAGCAACGTCGTCAAGCTGTAAATCCAAGTTCGATCACAGACGCAAGCGGGCCTGCAAGAGATTGCGGGCCCGCTTTTTTGCGCCCGGGGCCGCCGACGTGGGGCGGCCTAGTGGATGAACATCGCGTCGCCGAAGCTCAGGAGGCGGTAGCGCTCGGCGATGGCGTGCTCGTAGGCGCGCATGATCGCCTCGCGGCTGGCAAACGCGCTCACGAGCATCACGAGGGTCGACTTCGGCACGTGGAAGTTCGTGACCAGGGCGTCCACCACGTGGAACTCGTATCCCGGCAGGATGTAGAGCGAGGTGGCCTCGCGGTCGCGCGGCTTGAGCGCGCCTGACGCGGCGTCCCAGGCGCTCTCGAGCGAGCGCACGCTCGTGGTCCCCACGGCCACCACGCGCCCGCCGCGCGCCTTCGCGCGCGCCACGGCGTCTGCCGCCTCGCGCCCCACGGTGTAGAGCTCGGTGTGGATCTGGTGGTCCTCGGCGTTCTCCTCGTCGACCGTGCGGAAGGTGTCGAGGCCCACCTCGAGCTCGACGGTCGCCCACTCCACGCCCTTGGCGCGCAGGCGGTCGATGAGCTCGGGCGTGAAGTGCAGCCCTGCGGTGGGCGCGGCGGCCGAGCTCTCGCGGCGCGCGTACACGGTCTGGTACATCTCCGCGTCGCCCGCGTAGTCCTTGATGTAGGGCGGCAGCGGCGTGGTGCCCACGGCGTGCAGCGCCTCGTCGAGCGAGGGGAGCTCGGTCGAGAGGCGCGCCACGCGCTCGCCGCGCTGGGCGTTGCGCGCCCAGTCGACGATCTCGGCCGAGAGCGCCACGTTGCCGTCCTCGTCGGCGAAGTCGACCACGGCGCCCGTGTTGGGCTTCAGGCGCTTGCCGGGGCGCACGAGCACCTCCCAGAAGGCGACCCGGTTGGTGCGCGGCTCGGGCCCGCCGCATTCGCGCAGCAGGAACACCTCGGCCGCGCCGCCCGTCCCGCGCTTGGCGCCGAGCAGGCGCGCGGGCATGACGCGCGTCTCGTTGGCGACGAGCAGGTCTCCGGGGTTCAGGTACTCCTCGATGTCGCGGAAGACGCGGTCCTCCAGCGCGCCCGTCGCGCGGTCGAGCGCCAGCATGCGGCAGGCGTCGCGCACGGCGGCCGGCTCCTGCGCGATGAGCTCGGGCGGCAGGTCGTAGTCGAAGTCGGAAGTTCTCACTGGCTGTTCTCCTTGGCACATCTCAGCTGCTTGAGCACGGCGCGCTTGCGGGCCTGCTTGGCGGCGTAGGCTTGCTTACTCGCGCGCCGCGCGGCGCGCTCGGCCTCGGCGGCGGCGCGCTCGGCGGCGTGGGCGGCGGCCTCGCGCTCGCGCGCCTC
>NZ_JAAKEE010000051.1:0-16264 GCF_011038995.1 Adlercreutzia sp. ZJ242 | reverse complement strand
AGCGCCTCCACGCGCGCGTCGGCCGCCTCGCGGCTCGCGCGCACCTCGGCAAGCGTGCTCTCGGCGGCGGCCAGCTCGGCGGCGGCCACGGCGCGCTTGGCACGCGCCGCCTCCAGCGCCAGCTCGATCTCGCCCGCGCGCGTGACCGCCGCGCGGCGCCGCTCGTGCATCACGAGCGCGGCGGAGTCGAAGCGCTCGACGGCCGCGGCCGCGGCGCGGTGCTGCCGCGACAGCTCGCCGGCGTCCACGCTCTCACGGCGGATCTGCTCCTGGATCGCCTCGAGGGCTGCCTCAGCCTCCCCGATGGCCGCGCGCTTCTGCTCGATCTCGGCCGAAAGCCGCGCCTCCGCCTCCTGCGACGCGTCCCAGCTGCGCTGCAGGCGCCTCAGGTCGTCGACGGCCAGCTGCAGGTTCACCTCGGAGAGCGCACCCGCCAGCTCGGCGTAGGTGCGCGCCTTCTTCGCCTTGCGCTCGAGCGGCCCGAGCTGGCGGCCCACCTCGGCCACCACGTCGCGCGCGCGGGTGAGGTGCTGGTCCATGGCGGCCAGCTTCCGCTCGCTCTTCGCCTTGCGCTGCTTGTGCTTGAGGACGCCGGCGGCCTCCTCGATGAGCGCGCGGCGGTCCTCGGGCTTGCTCTGCAGGATGGAGTCGAGCGAGCCCTGGGAGATGATGGAGTGCGTGCCCGTGCCCAGCCCCGAGTCGTGCAGGATGTCGAGCACGTCCATGCGGCGCGCCACCGTGCCGTTGATCAGGTACTCGCTCTCGCCCGAGCGGTACATGCGGCGCGTGATGGCCACCTCGTCGAAGTCTACTGGCAGCGTGCCGTCGGAGTTGTCGAGCACGAGGTCGACCTCGGCGAGCCCCGTGGCCTTGCGCGCCGAGGAGCCCGCGAATATCACGTCCTCCATGGCCTGGCCGCGCAGGTGCTTGGCGTTGCGCTCGCCGAGCACCCACAGCACCGCGTCGGAGATGTTGGACTTCCCCGAGCCGTTCGGGCCCACGATGGCCGTGATGCCCGGCTCGAGCGTGAGCGCGCTGCGGTCGGCGAAGGACTTGAAGCCCTTGAGAACCAGTGACTTGAGATACATCGGTGCCGCTTACTCCTGATATGCCTGGCCAGCGCCTTGCGCGTCGTGCTCCTCGAGCGCTGCGCGCTTCTCCTCGGCGCGCGCCGCCGCCTTGTCGGCCTTCGCCTGCATGGCGGCCGCCTCGCGCTCGGCCTTCTCGGCGGCCTTGCTGGCCTTCGCGCGCTTGGCCGCGGCCTCCTTCTGGGCGCGCTCCTTGCCCGTCATGCCGATGCCGAAGAACTCGGACAGGCGCGCGAGCGTTGACTTCGCCGCCTGGCTCTCGGCCTCCTTCTTCGTGCGGCCGGTGCCGCGCGCGAGCCCCTTCTCGCCGGCGTAGACCTGCGCCACGAAGGTGCGGTCGTGCGG
The DNA here is from genome assembly GCF_011038995.1 of Adlercreutzia sp. ZJ242. Taxonomy (NCBI): domain Bacteria; kingdom Bacillati; phylum Actinomycetota; class Coriobacteriia; order Eggerthellales; family Eggerthellaceae; genus Adlercreutzia; species Adlercreutzia sp. ZJ242. The sequence continues at coordinate 14,831 of NZ_JAAKEE010000051.1, read as the reverse complement.
CGGGCCCTGGGTCTCCACCAGCTTGTACGTGGGCGTGATGCCGTCCTCCTGGAGCTTCTCCTGGAGCGCGCTCTTCGGATTCTCGGGCTCGCTCGCCATGTCGAGCGTCATGCGCGGGATGAGCGTGCGGCGCACGAACTCCTCGGCCGCGCCGATGCCGCCGTCGAGGTAGAGCGCGGCCACGATGGCCTCGTACACGTTCTCGAGCGCCGAGTGCAGCCCGCGCCGGCCCGTGCCCGTCTCCGACGAGCCGAACACGATGACGTCGGTGAACCCCAGCTTCTCGGCCACGTCCGACAGGCTCGCGCCCGACACGAGCGCCACCTTGATGCGCGTGAGGCCGCCCTCGTCGAGCTCGTGGAAGCGGTGGAAGGCCGTCGAGGCCACGATGGCGCCCAGGATGGAGTCGCCCAGGAACTCGAGGCGCTCGTAGGAGTACTTGACCGCCTTGCCCTCGGTGGCCGAGGGATGCGTGATGGCGGAGAGGATGAGCTGCTCCTGCTCGAAGTGATACCCCAGGATCTCCTCGGCGCGCGCGAGCTTGCGCTCCTGCTCAGGCGAGAGGCTCATCGCGCATCACCGGCGACGACGCCCGCGATGACCTCGCTCACGTGCGAGCGCACGGTGGTCGCGCTCGCGAGGATGCCGTTCTTGACGGCCAGCTCGTTCGAGGAGCCGTGGCCCACGATGCAGGCGCCCTTCACGCCGAGGAGCGGCGCGCCGCCGTAGGTGTCGGGGCTCACCTTCGCCTTGAGCGCGGAGAGGTCGCCCTTGAGCAGCACCGCCCCGAGCTTCGACTTCGTCGAGGACAGGAAGGCGTCCTTCAAGTAGCTGAACAGGGTCTTCGCCGTGCCTTCGAGCGTCTTCAGGCACACGTTGCCGGTGAAGCCGTCGCACACCACCACGTCGAAGTCGCCTGCGAGCAGGTTGCCGCCCTCGCAGTTGCCCGCGAACTCAGGCACGTCGCGCCGCAGGGCCTCGAAGGTGGCCTGCGCGAACTCGGAGCCCTTCGTCTCCTCGGCGCCGATGTTGAGCAGGCCCACCCGCGGGCTCTCGACGCCCATGATCGCGCGCGCGTACGCCGCCCCCATCTGCGCGAACTGCACGAGGTACTCAGGCTTGCAGTCGGCGTTGGCCCCCACGTCGACGAGCAGCGTGGGGCTTGAGTACGAGGGGATGACCTGGCCGAGCGCCGGGCGCTTCACGCCGCGGATGCGCCCCATCACGAGCGTCGCCGCCGCGAGGCAGGCGCCGGTGGAGCCCGCCGAGAAGAACCCGTCGGCCGCGCCCTCCTTCACCAAGCGGCAGCCCACCACGATGGAGGAGTCCTTCTTCTTGCGCACCGCGCCCGCGGGGTGCTCGCCCATCTCGATGACCTCGGTGGTCGCCTGCGCCCGGCAGCGCTCGTGCGCCGCCGCGAAGGGCCCTGCCACGTCCGCGGGCCCGCACACGATGACGTGCAGGTCGGGGTCGGCCTCGAGCGCGGCGTGCGTGCCGCGCAGCACGACCTCCGGGCCGTTGTCGCCGCCCATGGCGTCAACGACGATGGTTACTGGTTCAGCCACATGTACTCCTTACAGCATGTCAAGCGTTAGGCATGGGCCCATGCGTCCGACCGCCCGAAATCGGCGCGCAGACGCATGGGCGCATGGGTTTTCTCATTAGGATACCCGACCACGTGCACGCGCCCCGCAGAAAGCACGCGGCGCGGCAAAAACGCAGAAGAACTCCGCGCGGGGCGCGGGCACAGGCGCGAGCGGGGCGGATGGGCGGGCGAGCAGGACGAACGCGGACGCCGCAGACGAGCGCCGCAAGCACCGCAGGCGCCGCCTCCTCCCGCGCACACCCAAAAAGCCTCCTGGCAGGCCAAGCCGCAGAGCTTGGCGCGCGAGGAGGCTTTGAGTCATCGGGGGCGTGCCGCCCGCCCGACTTTCTTGCGGGAAGAGCGCTACTCGGTCTCGATGACCTCGCGGTTCTTGTAGTAACCGCAGTTACCGCACACGCGATGCGGAAGCTTCACTTCGCCGCACTGGGGGCAAACGGAGCGAGCGGGAGCGGTGATCTTGTCGTTGGTGCTACGACGAGCATGGGTGCGAGCGCGACCCATCTTACGCTTAGGTACTGCCATGATCTAACTCCTTCTATTACACGAGCGACGTCTCAAAGCTCGTAACTCGTTTCAGTAAACGCACGAAACGGTATTCTACCAAACGGATCCTCCCCTCGCAAGGGCTCATCGCGTCTTTTTCCGCTCCATCTTGCCCTTCCGCGCGCCTTCCGCACGCAGGCGCGGGGTGCGCGGTCAGCTCACGAGAGGCCCAGATCACGCTTAGCCGCACTCCACGGCACGCGTCGCCCGTCGTCTTGCTCGACAGCCTCCCTGAGGTCGCGTGCATCCAGCTCATCCTCAAGGCGCTCGAGCGTCTGCTGGCGAGCCTGGACGGAGGAGCCAGGAGCGCAACGACTATCGCCGATGAAGTCCTCGTTGAGGGTGACGCCGAGGCCGCGCGCGAGGGTGCGCAGATCCTCGTCGGTCAGGTCATAGGGAAACGCGGCGTCTTCGCCCGTGGCCGTCACACGCGCGCCCGCCGACGCCACGCCGGACCCGGTGTACGTGCTCCCGCCTGCTCCGGCGTGCCCGCCGGCCATCATGAGCGCTGCGTTGTGGATCTCGGCCGCCTTCACGATGGCGTGCATGCGACCGAACGCGTCGTCGAAGGTGGCACCCGTGCTCAGGAGGCCGTGGTGCGCCCAGATGACCGCCGCGTGGCGGCGCGCCTGCTCAGCCGAGGCGCGTGCGAGCTCCAAGCTGCCGGGCACCTCGAGCCCCACGCACCCGACGCCCTCGGGAAACACCATCACGCACTCGGTCATGGCGCGCCAGAGCGCGCGCGTGAGGATGCGCGCGTCAGGCGGCAGCACCTTCGTGAGCGCGATCACCGGCACCGGGTGCGCGTGGTAGAGCACGCGCGGCTCGTCAGCACGCGCAGCCGGCGCGCCACACTCCCCCGCGTCATGCGCCTGCAGGCGCGCCGCATGGATGAGCAGGTGCCCCGCGAACTCGCTCGTGGGCCGCCCGCCACCCGAGAAGCCGCAGAGCGTGCGCCATGCGCCGCCCGCGCCGTCAACTTCCACGATGCCGAGCGCGCGCGAGGGATCGTCGGCCACGTTGCGCATGAACGAGCCCGTGGCCGTCACCAGAAAGAGCGCGCCGGCCACCTCGGGCGCTTCCACGCCGAGCGGCGCCCACGCCCCCGGCTCGCCCGCATGCAGCGCGCGCACGTGCTCCGCCTCGCCCTCCGTCAGGCGATACGATGCGTTGCCGCCGTTGCGCTCGTGCCAGCCCCGTTCCCAGCCGTCAGCGCACATCCGCGCCATCCCGCGGACGAACGGCAGCGCCTCGAACGCCGCCTGCATCGCATCATCCACGCCCGCGCTCCTCTCCATACCCGAAACCACCTTCGCCGCACGCCGCCACCGTCAATACGTCAGCCCGAACGCCCAGAGCGGAACCACGTTGCCGAACCCGTACTCGATGTCGTCCTTGACGACGATGCCACGCTCCGCACCCTTCAGCTGGTCAGCGCCCTTGCTCCTGCCTCCCACCTCAAAGGTTATGCCGCCAATGGCGAAGTCGGCGAGCGCGGACGCGGTAACCCTGTGCCGCACGCGCATCTGATTGAAGAAGAACGTCTCCCTCACCGTGCCGACGTCCACGTTGCCTCCGCCCAGATTGTATAAGATGTTCGTATTGTCGAGGTAGACCTTCTCCGTCTTCCCCAAGGCGCCCAATCCGCCGGTGCCCGTCTCAAGTCGGGCGATCATGCCGGCCTTTTCCATGTAGACGAGGTAGTCCTCGATGTTGTTGCGGCTTGCCTGGATCTTGCCTGCGAGGCTCGTCATGTTCGGCTTGAAGGGCGCGAGCGTGCTCACAACCGCCATGAGCTGCTTGAGCTTGCGCCCCGTCGCCGTGTTCATCTCCGCGAACTGGGGGATGTCGACCTCAAGCGTACGCGCGATGACCTGCCCGAGCTCGATGGGGAAGTCGGGGTCAGAGCCGAACGGATAGTACCCGCTTCGCAGGTACTCGGCAAAATAAGGCAGCGGGTGCTTGACGTCCGGGATGCGCGCCTTGTGCTCAAGCACCTCGTCAAGCGTGAACGCGTCGAAGGCGATGCCGTGGCGCATCCCCAGAAACTCGCGGAACGACAGGCCCTGCATGAGGTAGCGCGGTGCGCGGCGGCTGAGATCCGCCTCGCCCTTCTCTATGTCGAGGATCGACGACCCCGTGAAGCACACGTGCAAGTCGGGGAAGGCGTCGTAGACGGCCTTCAGCTCGCGCGACCAGCTCGGGTACTTGTGCACCTCGTCGATGAGCAGATGCGAGCCGCCCTGCTTGACGAACGCCTCAGCCGTGTCGTAAAGGGTGTGGCTGGCGAAGTACATGCTGTCGGCCGTGACGTAGAGGACGCGCGACGAGCCGATCAGCTCCTTGGCGCGCTGGAGCAGCATGGTCGTCTTGCCCACGCCGCGCGGCCCGACGATGCCGAGCATTCTGCCATCCCAGTTGACCTGAGGATACATATAGCGGTAGAACGCGGTGGGCACCTCGTCGAGCAAGCGGTGCATGTACTCGTAGAGACGGTCCATGAGGACTCCTTTGCTCAAATCGCACTCATACAGTGCAATTATAGAGCAAAATCGCACTGTGTGAGTGCGATTTCCCGTGAAATATGCACTGGGTGAGTGCAGTGAGCGCATTTGCTCTGCCCTGGGCGAAAGCCGCGCTTCCCGCGGCGCGGCACGCACCCGCATCATGCACCCGCATCACGCCTGCGCTCGCGCTCGCGTGCCGTCCACGCCGGGTCTCGCAACCCGCGCGGCGCCGCCTCACTCCCCGTGAGCGCCGAACTGCATCTCGTAGTAGCGGGCGTAGGTGCCGCCGCGCTCCATGAGCTCGGCGTGCGTGCCGAACTCCACCACGCGGCCGTCCTCCACCACCGCGATCATGCGCGCGTTGCGGATGGTCGACAGGCGGTGCGCGATCACGATGGTGGTGCGCCCGCGCGAAAGCTCCTCGAGCGAGCGCTGGATGGCGCTCTCGCTCTCGTTGTCGAGCGCGCTCGTGGCCTCGTCCAAGATGAGGATGCGCGGATCGCGCAAAAACACGCGCGCGATGGCCACGCGCTGCTTCTGCCCGCCCGACAGGCGCGCGCCGCGCTCCCCCACGAGCGTGTCGTAGCCCTGCGGCAGCGACATCACGAAGTCATGGATGCTCGCGCGCCGCGCCGCCTCCACGATCTCCTCGTGCGTGGCGCCCGGGCGCCCGTACGCGATGTTCTCGGCGATGGTGCCGCCGAACAGGTACACGTCCTGCTGCACGATGCCGATGGCGTCCCGCAGCGACGACGCGCTCACGTCGCGCACGTCGACGCCGTCGACGGAGACCGACCCCGCGCCCACGTCGTAGAAGCGCGGCAGGAGCGCGCACGTGGTGGTCTTGCCGCCCCCGCTCGGCCCCACGAGCGCCACGGTCGTCCCCGCGGGTATATGCAGGTCAAGCCCGCGCAGCACCTCGACCTCGCCGTCGTAGGAGAAGCGCACGCCGCGATAGCGCACCTCCCCGCGCACGCACCCGCCCGCCGCCGCGGCCAGGTCCGGCGCGCCGGGCGCGTCCGTCACCGAGGGCGCCTCCACGAGCACCTCCATGAAGCGGCGGAAGCCCGCGTAGCCCTTCTGGAGCGTCTCGGTGAAGTTGATGAGCTGCTCGACCGGCGCGATGAAGATGCCGATGTAGAGCGCGTAGATAGCCAGGTCGGACACCTCGAGGCTGCCCTGCGCCACGAAGTAGCCGCCGCCCACCACGCACACCGTGTACAGCGCGCCCAAGAACAGCGAGTTCGCCGCGTGGAACGCCCCCAGAAAGCGGTACGAGCGGTTCTTCGTGTCAAGGAACGCCACGTTGGCCTGCGCGAACTTGGCCTTCTCGGCGCGCTCGCCGCCGAACGACCTCACCACGCGGATGCCGCCGAGCGAGTCTTGCACCGTGGCGTTGATGCCCGCCATGCGCACGCGGTTCTCGCGGAAGATGGTGCGGCGGCAGTAGTTGCGCCAGAACGAGAACGCCGCCATCACGGCGGTCACCGCCAGCATCACGAGCGTGAGCGGCACGTTGACCATGAACAGCAGCGCGAACGAGCCGATGATCTTGAACGCGCACACGAGCAGGTTCTCGGGCCCGTGGTGCGCGAGCTCGGAGATGTCGAACAGGTCGCTCGTGATCTTCGACATCATGGTGCCGGTGTTGTGGCGGTCGTAGTAGTCGAAGCCCAGGCGCTGGTACTGCGCGAACAGGTCGCGCCGCATGTCCGCCTCCATGCGCGCGCCCATGATGTGCCCCCAGCACGTGATGAAGTACTGGCAGCCCGTGCGCACGAGGTAGAGCGCCGCGAACAGCGCGGCGATCCACCCGAGCGAGCGCAGGATCACGCCTGGCTCCGAGAGGAAGAACTCCTTCGTGAAGAAGTTCAGAAACTGCGGGAACGCCAGGTCGATGCAGGCGAGCACCACGGCGCACGCCAGGTCGCACAAGAGCAGGAGCTTGTAGGGACGGTAGTAGCCGAGAAACGCCTTCCAAACCTGGCCTGCGGAGACGTGCGCGTTCGCCTCGTCCCCCAGGCGCACGTCATTCGTCAAAGCGCAGGTCCTTCAGCGCGGCGAAGGGGTTGCGCGCCAGCTCGAAGTCGGGGTCCTCAGCCGGCTCGCCGCACGCGCACGCGCCCTCGTTGAGGTTCGCGCCGCACGTGGGGCACAGCCCCTTGCAGTCGTCGTCGCACAGCGGGATGAGCGGCACCTCGAGCAAGAGCGCGGCCTGCACGAGCGCCGTGAGGTCGACGGCGTTGTCCTCGGGCAGCACCTCGAACTCGTCCTCGTCCATGTCCTCGGGCGCCTCGGCGTCCTCGCCGCCGAGCAGGAAGTAGCCCTCGATCTCCCCCGTCAGGGAAAGCTTGACGTCCTCCAGGCAGCGCGCGCACGACGTGGCGGCGTCACCCTCGACGGTTCCCGTGACCAGAAGCGCGTCGCCGGTGTTGGTGACGTCGACCTGCCAGGCGAGCGGGCGGGCGAACGAGTACAGGTCAGGGCCGGCCTTCAGCGCCGGCACCTCGATGGTCCCCTCAAAATGAGAGCTCTCCGCAGGCGCGAAGAGCTCGTGAGGGATGTGAATGCGAATGGATTCCATGTCTACCCTCGAATCTCGCGGCGGACGCGCGCGACCGTCCCGCATGCCCGCCGCGTCCCCGACGCAAGGCGCCGAGAGGGGGCGGGGCTGATGCGAGCGCCGCGGCGCAGGTCAGCTTAGCGGACGTTGATGGAGTTGGCGTTCAGGCGGTCACGGCAGCGGCGCACGTTGTTGAGCAGCGTGTCGAGGCTCTGCTCGACGTGCCCGAACACCTCGTCGGCGTAGTCCTCCGCGCCGGCGCGGGTCTGGCGCTCGAGCTCGCGGGCGTCAGCCATGATGGTCTCGGCCTGCTGCTGGGAGATGCGCACGATCTCCTGCTCGCTCGCGATGGTGATGGCCTGGCTGCGCGCGTCCTCGATCAGGCGGTTCGCCTCAGCCTCGGCGTCGTCGAGGAGGCTCTGGCGCTCGCGCACGATCTGGCGGGACTGGGCGAACTCGCTGGGGAACGTGTCGCGAATCTCGTCCATGATCTCGAAGGCCGCCGTGATGTCAACCTGGCGAAGATTGTTCTTGCCAAAGACCGGCTTCGAGTCCTCAAGCAGAATAGAGAGCTCTTCGAGCAGACCCAAGACTCCGGTTTCGTCCATGATGTTCCTTCCACCTCAAGGGCCGGCAGGCAGCCGCCCCGCTGAGTTCAACTTATATCGATGCAGGTAAACTGCACATGAGTTTGATTATTCTACCATGTTGGGAAAAAGAACGCGCGTCGGCGCACAAAGGGCGCACATTTGCGGGAAAACGGTTACCCGAGCACCGCGCGCCCTGCGCCCCGCGCAGGGCCGCGTTGCGCTACACTGGACAGGCTGTCGCGGCCACGCCCTCGGCAGCGCGCCTCTACCCCCGACCAAGGAGCACCCCATGAACGTTGCCGAGCGCCATGCCCCCGCCGACGAGTACCTCGAGCTCGTACACGCCACCGACGAGCGCGGCGGGGGCAGGCGCGACGCATGGGAGCGCATGAAGGCGAGCAGCGCGTACGTGGGCGGCGCGCCCGCTCCCATCTCGTACCTGCCGCGCATCCTCGACCAGCGCACGCGCGACCAGCTTGCGTCAACCGCGCTCACCGTGCACGGCATCCTCGAGAAGGTGATCGCCGCCTACCTGGACGACCCGCAGTTCAGGGAGCTGTTCTCCTTCGACGAGCGCGTACGCGACCTCATCCTGGCCCCGCGCGCGAGCGCGCGCCTGCTCCCCTACGCGCGCTTCGACTGCTTCTTCGACGAGGACAGCGGCGCGGCGCGCTTCGTCGAGTTCAACGCCGACTGCTCGTCGGGCATGAACAAGACCCGCGCAGCGCTTGACGCCCTGCGCCCGAGCGCCCCCTGCCAGGCGTTCGCCGCGCGCCATCGCCTGGAAGACGACGCAGAGCGCCTGTTCGAGGGATGGGTGGCTGACTTCATGCGCCTGTACGGGGCGTGCGAGGGCGCCAAGGAGCACCCGCACGTCGCCATCGTCATGTGCATGGACGGCGACGACGTGCCCTTAGGTGAGCTTTCCCGCTACGCCGCGCTCTTCCGCGCGGCGGGCGCCGACGCGAGCGTCTGCGACGTGCGCGACCTCGCCTTCGAGGGCGGGCGCCTCGCCTGCGCAACCCCCCGCGAGGGAGCGCCCAACCAGCCGATCGACGTGGTCTGGCGCTTCTGCATCGTGGTCGACCTGCTACAGCACTGGGACGACTGCCAGGACTTCGTCACCGCCGTCACCTCGGGCGCCGTGCCCATGATCGGCAGCTTCGCGACCCAGGTCGCCCACGACAAGCAGCTGTTCGCGGTGCTGCGCGACCCCGCCGCGCAGGCCCTGCTCACGCCCGCCGAGCGCGCCTTCGTCGAGGAGTCCCTCCCCTTCACGGCGTTTCTCGACGACCCGCGCCTCCCCGTGGACCAGGTGCTGGAAGAGCCCGCGCGCTGGGTGATCAAGCCCACCGACTGGTACGACAACAAGGGCGTCTACGTGGGCGCGCAGTTCAGCCGCGCCGAATGGGCGGACGTCGTCGAGCGCTGCCGCGCCGACGCGGGCCCGTCAGCCTACCTCGTGCAGGAGTTCTGCGCCCCCGCACGCACCCCGGCGATTCCGCTCTACGGCGACGAGGCCGACTTCTCGGGGCCCGTGCGCGACTTCGGCTGCCTCACCGGCCTGTACGTGTTCGACGGCCAGTTCGCCGGCGTCTACAACCGCCTCGGGCCCACGGAGAACGTCACCGCCCCCGGCACGTTCGTGGTGGCCCCCACCCTCTGGGTGCAAGACGAGTAGGCTTCTTCGCGCCATCGCAGAGGAGAGGCTGCGGGCACCAAGTGGGCGCGATGCGCTTCACGCGGTCAATCGACCGAACGACGCGCATCGCGCCTGCCTCGGACGCCTTCCCGTCATTACTCCCGATCAGGCTGTCCGAACAGGCGCTCCTCGGAGATGTCCGGGCTTCGCTCGTCCAGCATGAACCACGCCGCACGCGCAGAGTTAGCCATCGTCGCCATCTCTCGCGCCGAGAGCAGCAGGTCATCATCGCCGGTGGTGATCAGGTAGGACAGGATGCCGATGTAGGCTGCTGTGCATAGCTCCACGTAATAGGGGCGCTTGCGGTCGGCGGGCACGCCGTCATCGTCCATCATGTCGTTCAGTTCGCGCCGCATCTGATTCTGCAGACGGCGGTAGAAGTACGGGTCGCCGTTGGGACCCATGAGAGGCGCCACGGCGCCGCGAAGCTCGATGCAGACCTCGAACCAGTTCTCCATGGACTCGAACGGCATGCCGGCGTACGCCTCACGCGCCGCCTTGCTCGAGCTCTTGTACAGGCTCAGCCGTCCGAGCAGCATGATCTCCACCCGCTCGAGCAGGGAATACATATCGTCGAAGTACTTGTAGAAGGTAGAGCGCACCACTCCGCTTTCTTCGAGGACGTCCTTCACGCGTACCTTGTCGTACGGTTTGAAGCGCATGACGTTCAGGCAGGCGTCGATGATGGCCGCCTCGCTCTTTCCCATGCCCTCCGTCAGCTTCATGGTTCCCCTCCCCCTAAAAGGCGCGAAAGCCAGCCGCGGGATGCGCCCCGCGGCTGGCAGAATTATACGCTATGCCCAGCCATGCTATGCTCGTGACCAGCCTTAGCAGGGGATGACAGGCAACTGCAGGTAGGAGATGCGCTCGGGGCCCGCGTGCACCGTGTAGGTGGCGCCCTTCTCGTATTCCGGGTCGACCTCATCGTGCCACGGCTGGAAGATGAGCTTGAGCGTCCAGCCCTTCTTGATCACCGCGGTGGTGGGCAAGATCTCCACCTGGCATTCTACTATCTCGCCTTCGCGCAGGGGCTGGTAGTCGCGCTCCAGGTGCGTGTGGAACGGGCGCGCATCGGTGGAGCGCTCCTCGTCCAGCTTGCGATGGGATACCTTCAGGCCGCCCTTGCTGAGCGGGAAGGGACGTCCGCCGCCGAAGGCGGCCGGGGTGGCGCGCTCGCAGCTGTAGATGACCTCCTGGCCGTTCTCGTCACACACGCGCAGGTTCACGTCGAGCGCCATGTCATACGACGTGGATTCAACCCAGGCGTTCAGCTTGAGCTGCCCGATGATGGTCACGTCCTCCTCGAACGGAGCGCTCGTGAACACCGCGGTATCCTGGCCCTCGGCGGCATAAGACACGCTGCCGTCAGCCTGCGCCACCTCACCGCGCAGAACCAGACCATCGGAAGCGTCCAGGTACAGCTTCTTGTACTGTGTGCCGGGCAGAGGCCACTCGTTTTCCCGTCTCCAGTAGTAGCTGCCCCAGCCGGTACGGACCATGATGTTGACGGGAGGCTCGTCCATGATGCCGTTGTCCACGCCCTTCAGCCAGTGATCGAGGAAAGCGCGGTGGTCGTCCAGGTGGTCTTTGCCGTACATCCAGAAGTGAATGCCGGGTTCGGAGATGATGGTCATCTTCTTGTCCGTGGAGGCAGAGTGCGTGAAGATCTCGCTCGTGCCGCGGATGTGGATGGGAGCTTCCAGCGGAATGGAGGTCCAGAACGGCACCTTGACGTTGTCCAGGTTCAGACTCGGGCTGATAGTTCCCTCGGGGCCGTAGAGCGCTTCGTCGAAGAAGGGATGCGCCTTCGCCTCAGACAGCCAGTCGAACTTCTCCTGGCCCTTGCAGTGCACGTGCGCGATAAAGTTGAATGGGTTGTACAGGCCCCCGTTGCCGAAGATCACGTCACGGAACGAGTCGGAGTCGCCCGCCAGGGCGATCATGGCCTTCAGATGAGGCGGCTGCAAGGCGGCGGTGGAAAAGGCGTTCATGGCGTAGTACGATGCACCGTACAAGCCCACGCTGCCGTTGCTCCACGGTTGGGCCGCGGCCCACTCGATGGAGTCGTAGAGATCGCGCGCCTCCTCGAGACTGAACTGCTTGTAGGTGCCGGGCGTTGACCCGGTGCCACGCCCGTCTATGTGGATGACGACGTAGCCGTGGGGCACCCAGTCACAGGAGTTCGCGCGCTCGAAGCGCTCGCTGATGTGAGGCAACGGCGGATTCATCGGGCTGCCCATCGGCGGCAGCGCCTCAGCGGGAGGCAGGGGGTCTCCGGCGATGCCGATGTGGAAGGGGATGAACCCCGTGAATGCCGGCTTACCCTCGAAGTAGTCGTCCTCCATGGTCTCGCGCAGCGCCGCCTCGGCTTCGTCGGCGACGTTGCCGAACCAGAATGCCTTGCCGTAGCCGCCCATGCTCAAGAGCACGGGATATGCGCCGGGCTTTGCAGGCATGAACACGTCGCCGAGCACGTAGGCGCCGTCGCGCAGCGGGATCTTGACATCGACCAGGCGCTTGATGCCCATGAGCGTGCGGCGGAGCTCGTTGCGCGCCGCGGCGGGGCTGCGCAGCGCGCCGCCGATCTCGGCGAAGAGAGCCTTCGTCTCGGCCTCGAAGGAGATCTCGTCGGTGTCGAAGTTGATCTCGTATTTGTGAGCACTGACGACGTTCGCCACGCCCTCAGTGATGGTGACCCCCTGCTCAAGGTCACCCTCGACATCTAGGCTCTGCAGGAAGCGGGAGCGGTTAGTCACCTTGCGATTGGCGATGCGCTTGACGTTCCCCAACACCTCAGGTGTCAGATGCGCGCAGGTCACCTCTTCCCTGCCCGAAACCGAGCCCAAGATCAAGTCGCCTACGCAGAAGGTAACCGTCTCGCCAGGCTCGTAGAGGAACGTGCCAGCCTCATCAGTTAGGCCGTGGTGGGTCTGGGTATCGTACCTCAGCCCACAGACGGGGCCTTCGACGAAGCGGCCCTCGAGAGTGCTCTCAACCATGATTTTCCCCTTTCTCCTGAGGCATCCGCAGCACGTTGCCGCAGTCAGGACAGCCGCGTTGGAATCAGATTAGGCGCATCCGCCCGCTCAGTCGAATACAAACGAATATGAAATTGTTCGATACGAACAAACATCCCGCGCAATGTCCGAGCGCCGCATCCGTAGGGTGGGTGTGGCGCCGGCCGCTTGGCCTAGGAGAGCTTCAGGGCCATGCGATGCGTTCCCGGCAGCTCCTTGAAGCCGAAGCGCCCGTAGAACCTTGCAGCCGACGCGTCGACAGGGTCCACGATGAGCGCCCGCGCACCCGCGAGGTCGGCTATCTTGAGTGCGTTGAGGATGGCGTCGCGCAGAAGCTGCGCGCCGAGGCCGCGGCCCTTGTAGCGCTCATCGACGCCCATCATCCCCAGGAGGACGGCGGGAACCTGCTCGGGCGCGTTCCTCTTGAACCAGCCTCCCGACACGTCGGACCGGGCCACCGAGTGCGCGCTGAGCGTGTAGAAGCCCGCCACCGCATCTCCGCAGAAGGAGACGTAGACGACGGCGGTCCCCCTCTTGCGCGCGTCGGCCGCGTGGTCGGCAGCCCATCGGTCGACCGCCTCGTTGCCGCACCGAAAGCCCTCGATCCGCTCCCCTTCGCGAAGCTGAACGGGCCTGGTGAACCCCGTCATACCCAGATTTCCTCACGGGCCAGGAGCTCAGAGGCGGCCTTCGGCAGAGGGGCTTCGAGCATCTGACAGAACACCTCGAAAGCCTCGTCATCGAGCTGCGTGGCTCTCGCCTCGTCGATGTCGCGGCGCGCGCACTCGTCGAGGTGCTGGGTCGTCCACTGCGACAGCGTCTGGCCCTTGAGCGCGGCAGCCCGTTCGTAGCTCGTCCGCTGGGGCTGCGTCAGCCTGATGTCAATGCGACAGGACCTTTCCATCACCGGTGCCATGTTAGCTCCTTTCGAGGTTTCTTCAATTGTACGGAAATATTCCGTACAATCAAGAGGAGACTCAGCGGTACGGGGAAACGCCTCGCGAAGAACGCGCGACGCAGAACGGAACCGGGCAGGAAGGCCGCAACACAATCCCCTCGGTTGACCTGAGCGGACTCAAGCGGACACAGGAGAGCTCGGGCGGGCTTAGGCGAACTTCCGCTCGAGGGCTTCTTTCACGCAGGGCGGGACGAACTGGTCCAGGTCGCCGTGGAGGCTCGCGATCTCCCTCACGATGGAGCTCGACAGGTACATGTACTGCGGAGGCGACATGATGAACATCGTCTCGAGCTCGCGGTCGAGCTGGTAGTTCAGCGCCGTCATCTGGAACTCGTACTCGAAGTCGGTCACGGCGCGCAGGCCCTTGATGACCACCTCGGCGCCCATGCGGCGGGCGAAGTCGACCAGGAGCTCGTCGAACGCCTCCACGCGCACGTTGGGCAGGTGCGACGTGGCCTCGCGCGCCAGCTCGACGCGCTCCTCGAGGGAGAACAGCGGCCCGCGCGGGCCCTTCTTCTGCGACGCGGCCACCGCCACGACCACCTCGTCGAACAGCTGCGCGGCGCGCGTGATCACGTCGAGGTGTCCGCTGGTGATGGGGTCAAACGTTCCCGGGGTGAGGGCGCGCTTCATGCCGTTACTCTCCTTCTCGCTCAAGCAGGTCGATCACAGTATCGCCGTAGGCGCGCCGCGAGGCAAGGGACAAACCGCTCGCCGCGGCCGCCTCCTCGACCGCCGCGTTCGACGCCGCGCCGTGCTCGTAGGACACCACCGCGCCGGGCGCGAGCGCGCCCGCCGTCGCGAGCCGCCCCACGACCCCGAGCACCTCGCGCGCCTCGAGCGCGTAGGGCGGGTCGAGCAGCACGAGGCTGTACGGCTCGCGCAAACGGGGCGCGCCGCTCTTCAGCACGTCGGTGCGGCAGACGCGCACCTGGTCGCGCCCGTACCCGAGCGCGCGCACGTTCTCCTCGATCGCCTTGAGCGCCCCGCGGTCGCACTCGCACAGGCACGCGAGCGCCCCGCCGCGCGACATCACCTCGAGCGCGAGCGCGCCCGAGCCCGCGAACGCGTCGAGCACCACCGCGCCCTCGAGCCCGCCGCATGCGCTCACGAGCGCGCTCATGAGCGACTCGCGCACGCGGTCGGTGGTCGGACGCGTGCCGCGTCCCTTCGGCGCGACGAGGCGCCTGCCTTTGTGCTCGCCGGCGATGATGCGCATGGGTGGTCCTTTCAGCTCGAAGTGTCATGAGTGGTGCGGCGCGGTCCGCGACGCCGCGGTCCGCCGCGGGCGGGTCCGCAGGGGGAGGGCCGGCGCGCGGCCCCTCCCGCGGCGGGCCGCCTGCCG
>NZ_JAAKEE010000050.1:0-16532 GCF_011038995.1 Adlercreutzia sp. ZJ242 | reverse complement strand
GGGTGCCCAGCGGCGCGCAGGCGCACGCGGGCGCGCCCGTCCGCCCGACGCGCCCGGCGGCGCTCGGGGCGCGCGAGGGCGCTGCGCTAGATTGTATACGATCTAGCGCGCGGCGCAGCCAAAACCGCTACACTAAGAGGCGACGGTGTTTTGCGGGCGCAGCGGCGAGGAGCCGCGCGCTCGGGCTTTGACGAGGGAGAACGGGGTTATGGCGGATTCTGCGCACGTCGCGTCCGACGACGAGGCGATCGAGGGCGAGGTGGCGCGCGCGTCCGCTGCGTCCGCCGGGAGGGCGGCTGCCCAGCCGCGGCTGTGGACGGCCGTGTTCGTGCTCATCGTGCTGCTGACGTTCTGCTGCTTCGTGATGGGGCAGGGGCTGAACGCGGGCACGTCGGTGTTCCTCTCGCGCGTGGGCTACGGCGCGTCGCTCGCGGGCGTGCTCGCGCTGGTGTTCTCGGCCTCGGCGGCGGTCGCGCGCCTGGTCATCGGGCCGATCATCGACGCCGGGAAGTGCTCGCTCGTCATGGTCGCGGGCGCGGTCGTCCTTTTGGCGGGCACGGTCGTGCCTCTTGCGGGGCAGGGCGTGGCGCTCTACGCCGCGAGCCGCGTGCTGCAGGGCGTGGGCTTCGCCATGGCCACCACGGCTGCGTCGACGGCGGCGGCTGACGTGCTGCCGCGGGCGCGCCTGGGCGAGGGCATCGGCTACTACGGGCTCGGGCAGGCGCTCGCCATGTCGGTCGGGCCGGCGCTCGCGCTCTTCCTCGCGGGGACCGACCCCGCGTCGAACCTGTACGCGGGCTTGTCGCTGGTGGCAGTCGCCGGGCTGGCGGTTTCGTTCTTCACGCGCTACGAGCGCAAGCCGCTCGCGCTGCCCGAGACCTCGGCGTTCCGCGAGCGCTGGGAGCGCGCCGAGCGCGCGAAGGCGCAGGTCGCAGCAGCGGAATCACGGGCCGCAAACGCGGAGCCGCAGGCCGCAGCAGCGGAATCGCAGGTCGCGGACGCGAAGGGCCGGCCCTCGGAGCCTGTGAAGGCTCCGGCCGCGAAGCCCGCGAAGGCGCCGTCCTTCTTCGAGCCGCGCGCGCTTCCCGGCGCCATCCCCATGACCATCATGTGCCCCACCTTCGGCTTCGGCATCTTCTTCGTGGGCCTCTACGGCACGCAGATCGGCGTGGCGAACGCGAGCTTGTTCTACACCATCTCGGCCATCAGCATGATCGCCGTGCGCCTGAAGTCGAAGTCGTTCATGGACCGCGTGGCGCCCATCAAGACGTTCACGGTGGCGGTGGCGTGCGGCCTGGTCACGTGCGTGATGCTCTACTTCGGGCCGGCGAGCGACTACGTGTTCTACCTGGCGGGCGTCTTCTACGGGCTCTGCCTCGGCATCAGCCTGCCGCTCAACCAGGCGGTTGCGGTGAAGAACACCCCGCCCGAGCGCTGGGGCGCCACCAACGCGCTGTTCCTGCTGATGAACGACGTGGGCATCGGCCTGGCCAGCGCGCTGTGGGGCTTCACCAACGACGCCTTCGGCTTCGGCGTCACCATCTGCCTGGTGATGGTCTGCCTCGTCGCCTCCTACGTCGCCGCCTGGGTCTTCTACCCCGAGAAGGACCGCGCCTGGAGGTGAGGCGGCAAAGGCGGCGGGCTGCGTCCCGCCATCCCCGCTCGCGCGCAGAAAGCGCCTCTGCGCCCCCGCCCTTTTGCGGCGCCTTTGGGCGCCGACTCTCCCTTCCGCCCCGCTCCGAGGCGCCGGCCTGTCGGCGCGCTACTCCGGCTTGCGGGCCACGTGGACGGCGGCTATGCCGCCCGTGTAGTTCTTCCAGGTGACGTCGCGAAAGCCCGCCTCCTCCATGAGGGCGGCGAGGCCCTGCTGGTCGGGGAAGGCGCGGATCGACTTCGCCAGGTACACGAATCCGTCCTTGTCGCCGGTGATGAGCCCGCCCCAGAACGGGATGAGGTGCTTCAGGTAGAAGCCGTAGAGCGCGCGCCACGCCCGGTTCGGCGGCGTGGAGAACTCGAGGCACACGAGCGCGCCGCCGGGGCGCAGCACGCGGTGCATCTCGGAGAGCGCGCGCGGGCGGTCGGGCATGTTGCGGATGCCGTAGGCCATGGTGACCACGTCGAAGCTCGCGTCGGGGTAGGGGATGTCCTGCGCGTCGACCACCTCGAAGTCGACGGGCACGCCGTTCGCGGCGCCCGCCTCGTGGTGCATGCGCGCCACGTCGAGCATCTCGGGCACCAGGTCGGTGCACTGGATGTGCGCGGGCCGCTTCGCGCGCGCCACCGCGAAGGTGACGTCGCCCGTGCCGCCTGCGATGTCGAGCACCTCGTCAGTCGCGCTGATGGGCGCCTGGCGCATCATGCCGGAGAGCCACAGGCGGTAGGCGCCGAAGCTCGAGACGGCGTTGAACCGCTCGTATTTCCTGGCGATCTGCGAGAAGATGCTCTTCACGCGCTCGGATGAAAGCTCGGCGGGCGCTTCCTCGCCCGTTGCGGTGTCGATGCTCAAGGTGTGTTCTCCCCGGAATCGCGATGGGACCGTCGAGACGCGTCTGGCGTCTCGTATCAAACGCGTCTAGTATATCTGTTTTCATATCCGTTTTCGCGCGCGCATCGCCGCGAAGAAGCGGTACCATAGCCGATTGGATTATTCGCCCTTCCTTCGCACGTTAAGGAGTACCCATGCTGTCCGAGCGCATGCTCACCACCGTTGTCAAGCAGCTCGCCCGCTGCGAGCTGGCGCTGAAGCCCACCGACGAGGCGATGATGCCCGCGCCCGAGCCGGGCCGCAAGTACATGCTCTACATGCACGTGCCGTTCTGCCAGCGCCTGTGCCCGTACTGCAGCTTCAACCGCTACGCCTTCCGCGAGGACGTGGCGCGGCCCTACTTCGCCAACATGCGCAAGGAGATGCTCATGGTGCGCGACCTGGGGTACGACATCGAGAGCATCTACATGGGCGGCGGCACGCCCACCATCATGCTCGACGAGCTGTGCGAGACACTCGACTTGGCCCGCGACATCTGGGACATCAGGGAGGTGGCGTCCGAGACGAACCCGAACCACCTGGTGCAGCCCTACCTCGACGCGCTCAAGGGGCGCGTGCAGCGCCTCTCCGTGGGCGTGCAGAGCTTCAACGACGACCTCTTGAGGCAGATGGACCGCTACGACAAGTACGGCAGCGGCGCGGAGATCTACGAGCGCATCACGGGCGCGCTCCCGTACTTCGACTCGCTGAACGTCGACATGATCTTCAACTTCCCGAGCCAGACCGAGGAGATCCTCTTCGACGACTTGGAGAAGGTCGCCACGTGCGGCGCGCGCCAGACCACGTTCTCGCCGCTGTACGTGTCGCACGGCACCATGAGCAAGATGACGCGCACCTTGGGCAAGATGGACTACCCGCGCGAGTACCGCTACTACCAGATCCTCGACGGCGTGCTCGCGGGAGGGGACGACCCGCTGTTCCACCGCACGACGCTGTGGACCTTCACGCGCAACGGCGCCGACGGGGTGACGCGCGACGGCGCGCCGCAGATCGACGAGTTCCAGACGTTCTACGACCAGTACCCCGCCATCGGGAGCGGCTCCATCACGTACCTGAACCGCAGCCTCTACGTGAACACGTTCAGCATCAAGGAGTACAACGAGGCCATCGAGAGCGGGCGGATGTCGCTCATGGGCCGAAGCGACATGTCCGAGCGCGACCTCATGCGCTACTGCTTCCTGGTGAACCTCTACAAGCTGCGCCTCGACAAGCGCGCCTTCGCGCGCGAGTTCGGCGTGA
Source organism: Adlercreutzia sp. ZJ242 (assembly GCF_011038995.1). Taxonomy (NCBI): domain Bacteria; kingdom Bacillati; phylum Actinomycetota; class Coriobacteriia; order Eggerthellales; family Eggerthellaceae; genus Adlercreutzia; species Adlercreutzia sp. ZJ242. The sequence continues at coordinate 12,748 of NZ_JAAKEE010000050.1, read as the reverse complement.
GCATCGAGCGCGGCCTGCCCGTCGAGCTCGCGTTCATGCGCGCGAACCGCGCGTTCGCCACCGACACGCCCGACGAGCTCACCCTCACGCCGCGCGGCCGCTACCTCGTGGTGGTGATGTACCGCCAGTTCCTGAGCGCCATGAACAACCTGCGCGAGCAGGCGCGCAACGCCCTGTCCGGCCCGGAGCGCGAGCTCCTCTTCGGCGACGGCACCCAGCGGTAGGGAAGGGGAGCCGCCGCGCCCCGGGAGTCTCGCGCCCCGCAGGCGTCTCGTGCCCGCAGGCGCCGCGCCCTGGGAGCCTCGCGCCCACGCGGGGCGGCGGGCGGCATCCCCGCACCCTGCAGGCGCGCCCCCGCGCCCGCGTCCCGCAGACGCCTCACGCCCGCAGGTGGCGCGTCCCGCCTTCAACCGCAAAGAGTGTGTGTTTGGTCGCGGGCGGCGAGGTGGGTTCGCCGCCCAGTGCTATGATACAAATCTGATCCAGTTTCGCGGACACGAAGAAGGTGCCCATGCTTATTTGCGCACAATACGTATTCCCCATAACGTCTGATCCCATCACGGGCGGCGCCGTGCTCGTGCGCGACGGCAAGATCCTCGACGTCGGCAAGGTCGAGATGCTGCGCCTGCGCTACCCCGAGGAGGAGGTGGTCGACTACGGGCTCGCGGCCGTCATGCCGGGGCTGGTCGACCTGCACACGCGCCTCGAGAAGTCGGTGCTGCGCGGCATGGTGGCCGACATGCCCTACGCCTCGTGGATCCTGTCGGTCATCGAGCGCTCGGGTCGCCTCGAGGCGGCCGACTGGTACGACTCCGCCGTCCTCGGCGGCCTCGACGCGCTGGCAAGCGGCATCACCACCATCGCCGACATCACCTCCACGGGCGCGGCGTGCACGGCCACCCAGAAGCTCGGCCTGCGCGGCGTGATGTACCGCGAGGTGGGCGTGATGGACAAGCAGCGCGTGAGCTTCGCCATGCGCTCGGCCGAGAAGGACATCATGCACTGGCGCGAGGAGGTCGACCCCGACCGCGTCACCGTCGGCATCGCCCCGGCGGCCGTGTACGCCACGCACCCGTCGGTGTTCGGGCTCGTGTCGGAGTTCGCCTGCAAGGAGGGCCTGCCGGTGGCCATGCGCCTGGCGGGCAGCCGCGAGGAGTTCAACTTCGTGAAGTACGGCTCCTCGATGTTCTCGGTGCACACCATGGACGAGGCCAAGCGCGGCTACGTGGAGATCCCGCCGTGGATGCCCACGGGCGTGACCCCGGTGCGCTACGCGCTGAACTGGGGCGCGTTCGAGTCGCCCAACGTGCTTCTGGTGCACGCCGTGCACGTCGACGAGGAGGACATCAAGAAGCTGCGCGAGTACGACGTGGCCGTCTGCACCTGCCCGCGCGCGAACGCGCAGCTCGGCATGGGCGTGGCGCCGCTCGGCGCGTTTCTGCGCGCGGGCCTGCGCACCGGCCTCGGCACCGACTCCCCCGCCGCCACCGAGTCGACCGACATGCTCTCCGAGATGCGCGTGGGCATGCTCATCCAGCGCGCGCTCGACACGCGCCGCTTCCTCGACTCCACCACCATGCTCGAGCTCGCCACCATGGGCGGCGCCCGCGCGCTGGGGCTCGAGGACAAGATCGGCTCGCTCGACATCGGCAAGTGCGCCGACCTCATCGCGGTCGACCTGTCGAGCTCGCACCAGTCGGCGGGCGCGAACCCCGTCTCGGCGGTGGTCAACACCTGCTCGGCCTCGGACGTCCTCATGACCATGGTGGACGGCAAGATGCTCTACGAGAAGAACCACTGGCACGTGGACGTGGAGGTTGCGAAGAACATTGCCCGCGTGATCGAGATTCGCACGAAGTTGCGCGTCTAGTTAAGGCATAATAGGCCGCGCGCCGCGGACGAGCCCGTCCGCGTTGCGCCTGCGAGAAGAGAAAGCGTCGAAGGCAAGGCGAAATGGCACAGTCGAAAAAGCATCAGGGCAAGTCGCGCAGCAAGCTCACGCGCGAGCAGAGGGCCGCGCGCGTGAAGGCTGCCGAGGAGCGCGAGCGCCGCGCCGAGCAGCAGCGCGAGCGCGCGGCGCGCACCAAGAAGATCTTCACGGTGGTGGTGTGCGTGATCCTCGTCCTGGCGCTGGGCATCCCCACCATGGCCCTCACCGTGCTGTCGCTCTAGCGATCGTGAAAGGACTCCCAAGTTGTTTGGCATCGGAGGATTCGAGCTCTTCCTCATCCTGCTGTTCGGGTTTCTGATCTTCGGACCTGACAAGCTGCCTGCCATGGCGAAGACCGCCGGCCAGGCCATCGCGAAGTTCCGCAAGGCGCAGGAGGAGATGAGCGGCACGCTCAAGGCCGAGGTGTTCGACAAGGACGCCGACGCCCCGTTCAAGAACCCGCTCGACGTGATCGACAACGCGGCGGCCAAGACGAAGAAGACGGCTGACGCGGCCAAGAAGACGGCGGCCGAGGCGGCCGAGAAGGCCGAGAGCTTCGCCGAGCGCAAGGCGCGCTACGACCGCGAGCGCGCGGCCCGCAAGGCGGCCGAGAAGGAGGCGGCGGAAACCGCGGCGGCTGCGGCTGCGACGGCGGCGGCCGAGCCCGTGGCCGAGGTCGCGGGCAAGGCGGTCGTCGAGGCGGCTGACGCGGCTCCCGCGAGCGCGGACGCGGACGCTTCCGCGGCCGCGGGCGCCTCGAGCGCCGCGACCTCCGCAGGCGCCGCTTCCCCGGAGGCTCCCGCGGGCGCCTCCGCCGACGGAAAGGAGGCATGAGCCATGCCCATCGGTCCGGCACGCATGCCCCTTTTCGACCACCTCGGCGAGCTGCGCATGCGCCTCGTGCGCATCGTGGCGTGCCTCGCCATCGCGGTGGTGGTGTTCTACATGGCGACGCCCATCATGGGCCAGTTCCTGCTTCTGCCCATCGCGGAGTTCCTCCCCATGGACCCGGCGAGCGGCATGGCGTCGCTGCAGGCCATCGACCCGTTCGAGGCGTTCTCCGTGCGCTTCGAGATATCGCTGTTCGCGGGCCTCATCGCCACCTCGCCGGTCATTCTGTGGCAGCTCCTGGCGTTCTTCCTCCCGGCGCTCAAGCCCAAGGAGCGCAGGTGGTTCATCCCCACGTTCGTCGTGGCCGTGCTGCTGTTCATCCTGGGCGTGGTGTTCTGCTACGCCATCATCCTGAACGCGGCGTTCCAGTGGCTCACCGACCAGGCCGCTGGCCTGGGGTACGTGTCGCCGCGCATGTCAACCTACATTGACATCATCATCAAGTTCGAGATCGCCTTCGGCTTCGCCTTCGAGCTGCCGCTCGTGATCTTCTACCTGGTCATCTTCGACGTGGTCCCGTACAAGAAGCTCAGGCAGAGCTGGCGCACCATCTACGTGGTGCTCATGGTCCTCTGCGCCATGGTCACGCCCGATGCCTCGCCGGTCACCATGATGCTCATGTTCGCCGCGATGGTCGGCCTCTACGAGGTCAGCCTGGCGATGGCGCGCGTCGTGCTCGCGCGGCGCATCAAGCGGCAGAACGAAGAGCTTGCGGCGGAAGAGGACGAGTAGCATGCACGAGCTGGGAATCATGACGGGCGTCCTGGAGGCGTCCACCACGGCGGCGCGCGACGCGGGAGCCACCAAGCTTCTCGGCGTGAGGCTCTCCATCGGCGAGATGACCGAGGCCATCGAGGACGCGCTCGTGTTCGCGTGGGAGGCGCTCACCGAGGACGACCCGTTCACGCAGGGCGCCGCGCTCGAGGTGAACATGGTGAGGCCGAAAAGCCGCTGCCTCGAGTGCGGGGCGGAGTTCGAGCACGACCGCTTCCACATGTTCTGCCCGGAATGCGACAGCTTCGCCACCGAGCTCATAGCCGGCCGAGAGATGCAGATCGACTCGATCGAAGTCGACCTGCCGGATGAGGAGTAACCGATGCAAATCGACATCAAGCAGCCCATTCTGGACAAGAACGACACGCTGGCCGCCGAGCTGCGCGCCCGCTTCGCCGCCAACCACGTGTTCGTGCTCGACCTTCTGGCCAGCCCCGGCTCGGGCAAGACGTCCACCATCCTCGCCACCATCGACGCGCTGCGCGACGAGTTCAACATCGCCGTGATCGAGGGCGACATCGCCTCGAGCGTGGACGCGGAGAAGATCAAGGCGCAGGGCATCGCCGCCGTGCAGATCAACACGGGCGGGGCGTGCCATCTTGAGAGCGCCATGGTCAAGCGCGCAGTTGACGTGCTCGACCTCGAGCGGCTCGACCTCATCATCATCGAGAACGTGGGCAACCTCGTGTGCCCCACCGACTTCGACCTCGGCGAGAACGCCAAGGTGATGATCCTCTCGGTGCCCGAGGGCGATGACAAGCCGCTCAAGTACCCCGGCGTGTTCCAGATCGCCGAGGCTGTGGTGCTCAACAAGGTGGACACCATGCCCGTGTTCGACTTCGACCGCGAGGCGTTCGACGCCTCCGTGCGCCAGCTGAACCCGGGCGCGCCCATCTTCCCCATAGCCGCCACGAAGGGCGACGGCGTGGACGCGTGGGCCAACTGGCTCGCATCGAGGATACGCTGCTGCTAAGCGCAGTTGCGAGCTGCGTCGACGCTGCGGCTCCTTGCGACGCCGATGACTTTTCCGGCCCTCGTGGTTTCGCAACATGGCGGAAACACGGGGGCTTCATACTGTTCTCGCTAGCTCACTCACTCGCAAGCGAAGAGGGAAATGGAGAGGGGAGGGCCCCATGCAGCCCCAGCAGATGTACCAAGCGTGCGTCGACGCCCTGCGCGCCTACGTGCGCGGCGCGGGATTCGAGGACGTCGTCATCGGGTTGTCGGGCGGCATCGACTCGAGCGTGGTGGCCGTGATGGCGGTTGACGCCTTCGGGGCGGACCACGTGCACGGGGTCCTGCTCCCCGGGCCCTACTCGTCGGACCACTCGGTCGACGACGCCGAGGCGCTTGCCGCCAACCTCGGCATTGACGTGCGCACCGTGTCGATCTGCGAGCCGTTCGAGGCGTTCGAGCACGTGCTCGCGCGCGCGTGCGGCGGCGAGCTCGCGGGCCTCGCGGCCGAGAACACGCAGGCGCGCTGCCGCATGGTGTGTCTCATGGCCATCTCGAACGCCCGCGGCTGGATGATGCTGAACACGGGCAACAAGTCCGAGGCGTGCATGGGCTACTCCACGCTCTACGGCGACACCGCGGGCGCGTTCGCCCCGATGGGCGGCGTGTACAAGACCGACGTGTACGCCATGGCGCGCTGGCGCAACCGCCGCGCTGCCGAGGAGGGCGCGACGCTGCCCATCCCCGTGAACGTGTTCGTGAAGCCGCCGAGCGCCGAGCTCGCGCCGAACCAGAGCGACGAGGACTCCATGGGGATCGACTACGCCACGCTCGACGCGATCCTTGTATCCTACGTGGAGCGCGGGCGCGACGCCGCCGCCCTCGTCGCGGAGGGGTTTGACGCCGCGCAGGTCGACTACGTGATCCGCCGCACGGACTCCTACGCGTTCAAGCGCGCCCTCGAGCCGCCCTGCCCGGACGTGAGGTTCTACGAATAAAGTGCTAAGCGCTGGCGCGCTTGCTCTTAATGCCACGAGGCTTGATCGCTCCCGCATATTATGACGCGGACACACGCGCCTGCGCTCACAAGTGTGGGTACGCTGCGTTCCTGCATGCCATCCCGGGCGGCAGGCTGTCTTGCGTGTCATTTCGTATGACATACGGTCTCCTCGCATCATTCTGAGCGGAGCGCCCGGAGGGCGCGGAGTCGAAGGATCTGATCGCGAGTCAGGCGCGCACGCGGGCGCGCTGTGCCCGGGACCAGATCCTTCGACCCGCTTCGCTCGCTCAGTATGACGCGCGGGGGGGGGCAGCTTCACTTGGGACGACGTAAGGGCGGCGACTCGCTCGGAATGACATGAAGAGCATTCTCGCTCGGGGCGCTACGGGGGGCGGCTTGCTCGGGATGACACGGCGGGCGTCGACTCACTTGGGATGACATAGGGGAGGGCGACCTGCTCAGGACGACGTAAGGGGGCAGCCGCGCTCGGGATGGCATAGGAGGGAACGGCGCCGAAGAGGTTCTGGGCCCTTCGCGTTGAGGGGCGTGCAGATTTTCAGGGCTGTTTTGGCAGAAATCTTCAGATATTGGTCGTCTCATCGCTAGGTTTTGGGGGTCAGCTCGTGGATGAGAATTCCTGACCTGCGGATATGTTGAGCGCTGCGAGGCGTGAGCCTCTCGATTGGCGATGTTTCGGCCTTGGAGAGACAAATATCTGAAGATTTCTGCCAAAATGCCCTACCAAATCTGCACGATGCTCTGGCTCTGGCCCCGACGCTGGCCTCAGCGCCGCGCGATGTGCGCGGCTGCGCCACTTGCCACGCGCTGCCTCCCAATATGGCGAACGCGTGAAAATACGCGCGCCCTTCGCCGGGATTTCCCCAAAGCGCTTGCATCCTCGAAGAGGGCTGGTATCATAGCTCACGTCTTTAGCACTCGCACCCATTGAGTGCTAGCACTCGCACAACGCGAGTGTTCAAAAGGTAACAGGCGGCAACGCTTTAACTCGAATGAAAGGAAGGCAGCGCTATGAATCTGAAGCCTTTGGGCGACCGCGTCATCATCCGTGCCGACGAGGCCGAGACCACCACGGCATCGGGGCTGTACCTGGCCACCGAGTCCAAGGAGAAGCCCCAGACCGGCACCGTTCTGGCCGTGGGCGAGGGCAAGCTCGACAAGGACGGCAACAGGATCGAGGTGCCCGTCAAGGTGGGCGACCGCGTGCTCTACGGCAAGTACGGCGGGACCGAGGTCACGGTTGACGGCGAGGACGTGCTGATCATGCGCGCCGACGACCTCTACGCTGTCTTCGCGTAAGGCAACCTGACGGCTTTCCGTGGCGGCCGCCTCGCCGTCCGAACCCGTCGCTGGGCTCGGACGCGGCGCGAAGGCCGCTTGCCTCGCGCAGTCGGTCTCTCACGGCTCTGCGACTCACCACGAGAAGCCTGTGATTATCGTTGTTGAATCTCTTTCTGAAAGGAAGACGCATACATGGCTAAGGAAATCAAGTTCGAGGCGGACGCGCGCAGCGGTCTCGCCACCGGCGTCAGCAAGCTCGCCGCCGCCGTCAAGGTCACCCTCGGGCCCAAGGGCCGCTACGTGGCGCTTGAGAAGTCCTACGGCGCGCCGGTCATCACCAACGACGGCGTGACGGTGGCCAAGGAGGTCGAGCTCGAGGATCCCATCGAGAACATGGGCGCCCAGCTCGTGCGCGAGGTTGCCGTGAAGACCAACGACGTCGCGGGCGACGGCACCACCACCGCCACCCTGCTCGCCGACGTCATCGTGTCCGAGGGCCTGAAGAACGTCACCGCCGGCACCGACGCGCTCGGCATCCGCCGCGGCATCGAGAAGGCCACCGACGCGGTGGTCAACGCCATCAAGGACGCGGCCACCCCGGTCTCCACCAAGGAGCAGATCGCCAACGTCGGCACCATCTCCGCGGGCGACGCCGAGATCGGCGAGAAGATCGCCGAGGCCATGGACCGCGTGGGGCATGACGGCGCCATCTCCGTCGAGGAGTCCCAGACCTTCGGCATCGAGATGGACATCGTCGAGGGCATGCAGTACGACCGCGGCTACATCTCCCCGTACATGGCCACCGACATGGAGAAGATGGAGGCCGTCCTCAAGGACCCCTACATCATGCTCACCGACCAGAAGGTCTCCAACGTGCAGGACTTCGTGCCGCTGCTCGAGGAGGTCATGCGCTCCGGCCGCCCGCTGTTCCTCGTTGCCGAGGACGTCGAGGGCGAGGCGCTCGCCACGCTGCTGCTCAACAAGCTGCGCGGTACCATCAACGTGGTCGCCATCAAGGCTCCCGGCTTCGGTGACCGCCGCAAGCGCATCCTCGAGGACATCGCCGCCGTCACCGGCGCGCAGGTGATCGACAAGGACTTCGGCATGACGCTCGCCGACGCCACCGTCGACATGCTCGGCACCGCCAAGACCGTCAAGGTCACCAAGGACAACGCCCTCATCGTGGACGGCGCGGGCGACAAGGCCGCCATCGACGCCCGCATCGGCCAGATCAAGGCCGAGCTCGAGCGCTGCGAGTCCGACTTCGACCGCGAGAAGCTCCAGGAGCGCCTCTCCAAGCTCTCCGGCGGCGTGGCCGTGCTCAAGGTGGGCGCTGCGACCGAGTCCGAGCTCAAGGAGAAGAAGTCCCGCATCGAGGACGCGCTGCAGGCGACGCGCGCGGCCGTCGAGGAGGGCATCGTGGCCGGCGGCGGCGTGGCGCTCGTGAACGCCATCCCCGCGCTCGACGCCATCGAGGCCGACGACGAGGAGACGGTCGGCGTGGCCATCATCCGCAAGGCGCTCGAGGCCCCGATGCGCGCGATCGCCGAGAACGCGGGCTACGAGGGCTCCGTCGAGGTCGCCGAGGTCAAGAAGGCCGAGGCCGGCTGGGGCCGCAACTACAAGACGGGCGCGTGCGGCGACATGATCGCCATGGGCGTGAACGACCCGGTGAAGGTCACCCGCACGGCGCTGCAGTCCGCGGCCTCCGTGGCCAGCCTGATCCTCATCACCGAGGCCACCATCAACGAGATCCCGAAGGAGGGTCCGGACCTGTCCGCGCTCGCCGGCGCGATGCAGGGCGGCGGCGGAATGTACTAAGCTCTTGTTCCGCTCGTCCTGACGGACGAGCGGAATAGCTCGACGCTGCGAAGGGCTGAGGCACCCACCCTTGCCCCTTAAGCAAGACGCGGCGCGCACCGAAGTGCGCTTGGTCTTGCGGCGGGGCAACTGCGGGCACCTCAGCCCTTCTCGCTGACGTTACGAACGAGTTGCAAGTTTCACCGTTATAGGGAGCGCCTGTTTGCAGGCGCTCCCTTGCGCTAGAATGTGACAGCTATGGAAGAGATCACGCACATCATCACGCATACGCTCGAGCACGCGGTTGCCGACACGCTCTACCTGATCCCGTTCCTGTTCGTGACGTATGTGGCCATGGAGTGGCTCGAGCACGCCTCGGGCAAGCGCACGCAGGAGGCGGTGCAGCGCGCGGGGGCGGCGGGCCCGCTCGTCGGAGCGCTGCTCGGCGCGGTGCCCCAGTGCGGCTTCTCGGCGGCCGCGTCCACGCTGTACGCGGGTCGCGTGGTCACGCTCGGCACGCTGTTCGCGGTGCTTCTGTCCACTTCCGACGAGATGCTGCCGATCTTTCTGGCCGAGCAGGTCCCGCCCCTGACCATCGTGAAGGTCGTGGGCGCGAAGGTGATCATCGGCCTGTGCATGGGGTTCGTGGTGGACGCCGCGCTGCGCTTGGCCCAGCGCGACAAGCAGCGCCTGCGCATCCACGAGCTCTGCGAGCGCGACCGCTGCCGCTGCGCGGGCGACTGCGCCACGTGCGCGGACAACCCCGAGCTGGTCTACGAGCACCGCGATGACTGCGCTCACGGCTGCACGCACGAGCATCATGCGCACGACCACGCGCATGACCATGACCACGCCCACGGGTGGGCCGGCATCGCGAAGAGCGCGCTCGTGCACACCGTGCAGGTCACGGCCTTCATCTTCGCTATCACGCTCGTGCTCAACGGCGTGCTCGAGGTGGTGGGCGAGGACGCGCTCGCCCGCGTGATCGGCGCGAACGAGGCGCTCTCGGTGCTCGCGTCGGCGCTCGTGGGCCTCATCCCCAACTGCGCGGCCAGCGTGGTGATCGCGCAGCTCTACCTGGAGGGCGTGCTCGGCGCGGGCGCCATGATGGCGGGCCTTCTGGTGTCGGCCGGCGTGGGCCTGCTCGTCCTCGTGCGCGCCAACCGCCACGCGCGTGAGAACCTCGCGATCATCGGCGTGCTCTACGCAACCGGCGTGGCCTGGGGCCTTATAATCAACGCATTGGGAATCGTCTTCTAGGAACAGACAACAGGAGGCCTCATGGCTACACTCAACGCGGGCATGACGCGCGAGGCGGCGTTCGAGCTGCTCTGCGCGCACAACAAGGAGCCGTTCCACATCGAGCACGGCGAGACGGTCGAGGCCACCATGCGCTACTTCGCGCGCGAGTTCGACCCCGAGAACGAGGAGTTCTGGGGCATCGTGGGCCTGCTGCACGACCTCGACTGGGAGGAGCACGACGACGAGCCCGAGATGCACACCATCTACGCCGCGGCCGACATAGAGGCGGCCGGCGGCACGCCCGAGCTCATCCGCGCCATCCAGAGCCACACGTCCGACTACAACCCCGAGCTGCCCCGCCCGGAGCTTGAGATGGAGAAGATCCTGTTCGCCGCCGAGGAGCTCACCGGGCTCATCGGCGCGGCGGTGGTCATGCGCCCGAGCAGGAGCGTCATGGACTTCGAGGTGAAGTCGCTCAAGAAGAAGTTCAAGGACAAGCGCTTCGCCGCCGGCGTCAGCCGCGACGTCATCCGCGAGGGCGCGGCGTTGCTCGGCTGGGAGCTCGACGAGCTTTTCGACCGCACCATCAAGGCCATGCAGTCCTTCGCGCCCGATAAGGACACGTTCGGGAAGGAGTAGCGGGGAAGGCGCCCCCGCGCGCCTCACGCCCCCTTCCGCTCGACGAGGAAGAGCAGCCCCAGGGCGACGAGCGCCACCGCGGCCATGATGAGGAACAGGTTCTCGTACCCCACCGCAGGCGCGAGCATGCCGAGGATGACGGGGCCTACGCCCACGCCGACGTCCAGGCAGATGTAGAACGTGGAGTTCGCCAAGCTCAGGCGCGCGTCGGGCGTGGCGCGCACCGCCATGGCGAGCCCGCTCGACTGCACGGTGCCCACGCCGAACCCCAGGAAGAGCGCTGCGAGCAGGATCATCCAGCCCGCATGCGCGAGCCCCAGCACCACCATGCCGAGCGCGAACGACAGAAACGCTGGCACCATGACGCAGCGCGCGCCCTTGCGGTCGAACGTGCGCCCGGTGAAGGGACGCGTGACGAACATGATGAGGGCGTACACTACGAAGAAGAAGCTCGCCGCCTGCACGAGGCCAAGGCTCGCGGCGTAGGGCGTGAGGAAGGTGAGCAGGCTCGAGTACCCGAAGAACACGAGCCCGCACACGAGCGAGATGGGCAGCACGGGAAGCTCCAGCACGCGGCTTGCGAGCGCTGCCGCGCCGCGCGCCCCGTCTGCGCCTGCCGACCTCGTGCCCGACGCTCCCGACGCGCCTGACGCTGCCGGCTCCGCTCCCTTCGCCCCCTTCGCGCCCTCCTTCGGCACGCGCAGAGTGAGCGCGCCGAGGAGCGCCGCTGCGGCGGTGGCCGCGGCGAGCACGAACAGCAGGCGGAAGTCGTAGCTCGTCGACACGAAGATGCCGATGCTCGGCCCCACGGCGGAGCCCAGCGTCACCGACAGCATGTAGTAGCCCACGCCCTCGCCCTTGCGCTCGTGCGGCACCATGGAGGTGACCACGGTCGTGATGGCGGTCGAGCACATGCCGTACGCGACGCCGTGCAGAAGGCGGATGGCGAACAGCACGGGCAGCGCCGCGCCGCTCAGGTACAGGCACGAGAACAGTATCTCGAAGCACGCGCCCGCGACGAGGACGCGCTTGCGCCCGAGCCGCTCGACGATCGGCCCGCTGGCGAAGCGCGCCACGAGCGTGCCTATGATGAAGATGCTCGCGCAGAACGCGGCGAGCGAGGCGGGCGCGGCGTAGGCGTCCATGGCGTAGGTGGTCATGACCACCATGAGCATGTAGTAGTTCACCATGAGCACGAAGTTGACCAGCGTGCCCACGATGAAGTCGCGCGTCCACAGGCGCGCCGCGCCAGGTTGTTCGCTTTCCGACATCAGCGTGCGCCAGCCTCTTTCGCCACCAGCACCGAGAGGGGGGAGTCCTTGGTGACCGCGTAGCTCACGCTGCCGAGGTAGCCCTTCACGCCCCCCTTGCCGCGGCTGCCCATGATGATGAGGTCGCAGCCCTCCTCGACGGCGCACCGCACGATGAGGTCAGCGGGGGAGGTCCCCTTCAAGAGCTTCACGGTCGCGGGGTTGCGGGAGCTGTCGGCGATGCTCTGCAGCTCGCCCTGCACGCGCTCGGCGTCCTCGGCGATGACGCTGTTGATGCCGACCGAGTCGGCGCCCGCCGAGTAGAGCCGCATCACGTGCACGAGCAGAAGCTCGATGCGCTCGCTGGGCTTGGCCACCTCAAGCGCCAGGTCGATCGCCGCGCGCGAGGGCGCCGAGCCGTCGTACGCCACCAGTATCTTGTTGCACCACATGAGTTCCTCCTTCAAGCCGTCCGCCCTGCCGGAGCCGTCCGCCCTGGGCCCGCTGCGGGCTCGCTCCAGGTCCGCAGCAGCCCCAGGGCGGGCTCGCTCCAAGTTCGCAGCGGGCCGCAGCAGCCCCAGGGCGGGTCCGCAGCAGGTCCGCCCCGGGCCTGATCGGGTCTGCCTTGGGGCTATTGTAGTCCCGCAGCTGCGCGCGTGCGGGCCTTTTCGGCGTGGAGCACCCGCCGAAACGCAGCCGAAACGCCGCCGAGGCGCCACCGCGGCGCGCCCGAAACATTTCGCACGGCGTAACGTTTTTGGGGAGGTATAGCGACTCCGGCGACGAGGGCAGCCGCCAGGCTGGCCGACAAGCCGGAGCGAGGCGAAGGGGGCTCCCCTAATCCCGTCTTTGACACCGGCGAACGGTAGTCGACTTCATATCCCCAGCTAACAGGCCTGTTAGCTGGGATTCAGACAGGTTTACCCTTTGGTACTTTTTACCTTGGCGCTGTGCGCGGCTGTGAGCACT
>NZ_JAAKEE010000049.1:0-18423 GCF_011038995.1 Adlercreutzia sp. ZJ242 | reverse complement strand
GGGCCGGACGCGAGGCCCCGCGCGCTGCGGGCCGCGGGGCCGCGGGCCGGGCTCGGACCCGCCGGACCTGCCGCAGGTTCGCCGCGTCCGGCGCGCGCGTTCTGCTACAATGGGGGAAGCTGGAATCGTTTTTCAAGCGAGGAGGTTCCAAGGTGCCCATGCTCACCTGTCCGTCGTGCGGAGCTCATGATCTTGACCTGCGCGCATACGACTCCCTGATGGTGCTGCGCCCTGACCTCGCCCTCTTCTCGCTCCACTGCAACCACTGCGCGACGAAGGTATCGACGCTTCAGCCCATCCCGCCCGACCTGCGCGAGGAAGTGCGCTTCGCCGCCGTCGAGGTGGGCGCGGGCATGGGCTTGGAATAGGAGCTCTCCGTGCTCAACGACATCTATCAGGTGCTCGACCCCGTCGCGTTCTCGCTGGGGCCCCTCTCCGTGCGCTGGTACGGCATCGCGTACGTGCTCGGGTTCGCCTGCGCGGCCCTCATCATCTACCGCGTGGCGCGCCGCTGGAAGGTGAGCGTCGACCTCGACGCGCTGCTCACCGTGCTCGTGTGCGTGATCATCGGCGTGATCGTCGGCGGGCGCGCGGGCTACGTGCTCTTCTACGGCGACGGCTACTACCTCGCCCACCCGCTCGAGGTGTTCGCGACGAACCACGGCGGCATGAGCTTCCACGGCGGGCTCATCGGGGCGCTGCTCTCGGGGATCGTGGCGGCGCATCTCACGCGCATCCCGTACCTCACGCTGGCCGACCTCGGCTGCATCGCGGCGCCGGTGGGCCTGTTCTTCGGGCGCTGCGCGAACTTCGTGAACGGCGAGCTGTGGGGCGCGCCGACCGACGCGGCGTGGGGCGTGGTGTTCGGCGGCGCAGCCGGCACGATGCCGCGGCACCCCTCGCAGCTCTACGAGGCGCTGCTCGAGGGCGTCGTCATCTTCCTCGTGCTCTACGCTCTCTCGCGCCGCATGCCGCCGCGCCCGCGCGGGACGTTCCTCGGCGTGTTCCTGATCATGTACGGGGCGTTTCGCTTCGCCATCGAGTTCGTGCGCGAGCCCGACGTCCAGCTCGGGTATCTGTGGGGCGGCTGGCTCACCATGGGGCAGCTGCTGTCGCTCCCCCTCGTGGCGGTGGGCGTGGGCGTGCTCGTTTATGCCGTTCGCATGAAGAAGCCGCAAGAGGGCCTTCCTAAAATGTTAGAAAAAGAGTAACATTTAAGCATTGACAGACGAGACGAAGGAGAACCATCATGCAGGTCAAATTCTTCAGGTGTGAGCACTGCGGGAACATCGCGGTCAAGGTCGTCGACGCGGGCGTGCCGCTGGTATGCTGCGGCGAGAAGATGGTCGAGCTCGTGGCGGGCGCGGTTGACGCGGCGCTTGAGAAGCACGTGCCTGCCGTCACCGTTGACGGCGCGAACGTCCACGTGCAGGTGGGCAGCGTCGAGCACCCCATGACCGAGGAGCACTCCATCCAGCTCATCTGCCTCGTGACGGAGAAGGGCTGCCAGGTCCGCCCGCTCACCCCGGCTGACGCCCCCGTCGCTGACTTCGCGGTCGCCGCGGGCGACGCCCCCGTGGCCGTCTACGAGTTCTGCAACCTCCACGGCCTCTGGGTGAATGAGCTGTAGCAACGCTTCTTTTCCCCCTTGCATTTCTCTCCTCGTTTGGTAATATGGACAGGCTTGTCCTGCCTTGGTCGGAAACCAAGGCGTTGACCTTGGTCGGAAACCAAGGGAGAGAACCCACAAGGAGTGAACCCATGAAGCAAGGAATCCATCCGAAGTACGTCGAGTGCGTCGTGAAGTGCAGCTGCGGCAACACCTTCACCACGCGTTCCACCAAGCCTGAGCTGAAGATCGACATCTGCAACGCGTGCCACCCGTTCTACACCGGCACCCAGAAGCTCATCGACACCGGTGGACGCGTCCAGCGCTTCGCTGACCGCTTCGGCTCCGCCAAGAACCTCGTCGCCGAGCGCGAGGCCGCCAAGAAGGCCGCCCGTGCCGCCGAGATCGCCGAGCGCGAGGCCGCCAAGAAGGCCGAGCGCGAGGCCAAGGCCGCCAAGAAGGCCGAGCGCGCCGCCGCCTTCGCCGCCAAGGCTGCCAAGGCCGCCGAGGAGGCCGCCAAGGCCGAGGCTGCCGCGGCCGCCGCTGAGCCGGCTGCCGAAGAGGCTGCCGAGCCTGCCGCCGAGGAGGCCGCTGAGGCGTAGAGCCCCGCGTAGAGCGCATCGAGAGGACCCGCCCCGCACGTCGAGGCGGGTCCTCGTGCGTTTGGCCGCCTTGCGCATGAGGCGGGCCCCGTGCACCTGGCTGCCAACGCATGAGGCGGGTCTCGTGCACCTGGCTGCCTCGCGCGCCCGGCCGCCCCGCACGAAGGGGCGGGCCCTCGCGCGTCCGGCCCTCCCTCCCGCGTAACCGCCTCGTAACATAGCCCGCTATAATGTGACCTTAAGCTGAGAAGAGAAGGGGAGCGCCGTGGTAACCAATCCCGATCAAGATTTCGTCCTCAAGACGGTCAAGGGCCGTGACGTCCACTTCGTGCGCCTCTGGTTCACCGACGTGCTCGGCACCATGAAGTCGTTCGCCGTGGTCCCCGGCGAGCTCGAGGACGCCTTCGCCGACGGCATGGGCTTCGACGGCAGCTGCATCGAGGGCTTCTCGAAGACCCAGGAGTCGGACATGCTGGCCTTCCCCGACGCCTCGACGTTCCAGGTGCTGCCGTGGCGCCCCGAGTCGAACGCCGTGGCGCGCATGTTCTGCAGCATCAAGACGCCCGACGGCCGGCCCTTCGAGGGCGACCCGCGCCACGTGCTCAAGCGCATGGTGCAGAAGGCCACCGAGGCGGGCTACGTCTTCAACGTCGGCCCTGAGCTGGAGTTCTTCTACTTCAAGGACCCGAGCGGCACCGAGGTGCTCGACCGCGGCAGCTACTTCGACCTCACCTCGCTCGACTCCGCGAGCGACCTGCGCCGCGACACGGTGCTCACGCTCGAGAAGATGGGCATCCCCGTGGAGTACTCGCACCACGAGATGGGCCCCTCGCAGCACGAGATCGACCTGCGCTACGCCGACGCGCTCTCCATGGCCGACGCGGTGATGACCTACAAGCTGGTGGTGAAGGAGATCGCGCTCAAGCACGGCGTGTACGCGTCGTTCATGCCCAAGCCGCTCGCCGACGCGCCGGGCAACGGCATGCACGTGCACCAGAGCCTGTTCGACCTCGACGGCCGCAACGCGTTCTTCGACGAGAGCGACCCGTGGGGCTACAACCTCTCGAAGGCGGCGAAGCACTACATCGCGGGCCTGCTGAAGTACGCGCCTGAATTCTGCCTGGTCACGAACCAGTTCGTGAACTCCTACAAGCGCCTTGCGGCCGGAGGGGAGGCGCCCACCTACCTGTCGTGGGCCCAGCGCAACCGCTCCACCCTCGTGCGCGTGCCGGGGTACCGCCCCAACCGCGAGGACGCCTGCCGCGTGGAGCTGCGCAGCCCCGACCCGGCGGCGAACCCCTACCTCGCCTTCGCCGTCATGCTGGCGGCGGGCCTCAAGGGCATCGAGGACGAGCTCGAGCTGGTGCAGCCCACCGAGGACCACAACCTGTTCGTCCACTCCCAGCAGGGCCTGCGCTCAGACGGCGTGGGCGTCCTGCCCGAGACGCTCGGCGAGGCGGTCGAGCTGTTCGAGAAAAGCGAGCTCATGCGCGAGACGCTCGGCGAGCACATCCACAGCTACCTCGTGGCGGCCAAGCGCGCCGAGTGGCGGGAGTACGAGAGCGTCGTGACCCCCTGGGAGCTCGACCGGTTCCTGGAGGTGCTGTGATGGCGCAGCGCAAGACCGTCATATTCATCGCGGACAGCCTCGACAACGCGCACAAGTTCCAGCAGGTGCTCTCCGGGTTCGACGTGGACGTGGCGGCGGGCTCGTCTCTGCAGTTCAAGAAGCTGCTCTCGACGCACCCGAACCACGACCTGGTGATCTACGAGGCGCGCGGCGACGCGCTCGGCAGCGTGGCGCAGGCCGAGGCCCTGCTGGTGGAGGACGGCTCGGCCCCGATGCTCGTCATCGTGAACGAGGAGCAGCTCGCCGAGTTCCGCCTGCCCGTGCAGGTGAAGGCCGACTTCGTGGTGCACGGCGCCTCCGCCGAGGAGTGCGCGGCGCGCATCCGCCAGCTTCTGTGGCCGGGCAACGAGAGCTCCACGTCCGACTTCATCACGGTGGACAACATGACCATCAACCTGGCGACCTACCAGGTGAAGGTGGCCGGCGAGCCGCTCGACCTCACGTACCTGGAGTACGCGCTGCTGGCTTTCCTGGTGACGCACCCCGGGCGCACGTACTCGCGCGACGCGCTTCTGCGCCGCGTGTGGGGCTTCGACTACTATGGCGGCAGCCGCACCGTCGACGTGCACGTGCGCCGCGTGCGCGCGAAGCTCGGCCCCGAGCTGGCCCAGCGTCTGGAAACCGTGCGAGGAGTGGGCTACCTCTGGAGCGCCTAGCGAAGCGTGGGGTATACTCTTCCCGAAACACGCCCCCACCTCTCACGAAGGGATCCTCCATGTCGAAGAAGGTGGCCGTCATCGACGGCAACTCGCTCATGCACCGCGCCTACCACGCCATCCAGACGCCCATGTCGGCCCCTGACGGCACTCCCACCAACGCGGTGTTCGGCTTTCTGTCCATGTTCCTCAAGTTCGTCGAGCTGGCCGCGCCCGACGCGGTCGTCTGCGCGTTCGACGCGGGCAAGCCGAAGTTCCGCATCGAGGAGCTCAGAGCTTACAAGGCGCAGCGCCCGCCCATGGACGACGAGCTGCGCGTGCAGTTCCCCGTGATGGAGGAGCTGCTCGCCAGCATGGGCGTGCCGGTGGTGAAGGTGCCCGGCTGGGAGGGCGACGACATCTTAGGCACCATCGCCGCGCGCGATGAGGAGCTCGGCTTCGAGACGCTGCTCGTCACGGGCGACAAGGACGCCTACCAGCTGGCGAGCGAGCTCACGCGCATCGTCACCACCAAGAAGGGCATCACCGACGTGGCCATCTACGGGC
Organism: Adlercreutzia sp. ZJ242; assembly: GCF_011038995.1. NCBI lineage: Bacteria > Bacillati > Actinomycetota > Coriobacteriia > Eggerthellales > Eggerthellaceae > Adlercreutzia > Adlercreutzia sp. ZJ242. Next base: position 13,380 of record NZ_JAAKEE010000049.1, on the reverse strand, counting down.
CCGAGCAGGTGGCGGAGCGCTACGGCGTCACGCCCGGGCAGTTCCCCGACTACCTGGGGCTCATGGGCGACTCGTCCGACAACATCCCCGGCGTGCCGGGCATCGGCCCCAAGACGGCCGCGAAGCTCCTGCAGCGCTTCGGCAGCATGCAGGGCATCTACGACAACCTCGGCGAGCTCAAGGGCAAGCAGCTCGAGAACCTGCGCGACAACCAGGACGCGGCGTTTCTGAGCCGGAGGATCGCCACCATCGTCACCGACCTCGACTTCGAGCTCGACCTCGAGGGCGTGAGCTTCCCGAGCTTCGAGGCGGGGGACGTGGAGGCGGCCTTCGGCAAGTACGCGCTCTCAAGCCCGCTCACGCGCGTGCTGGCGCTCGTGGGCGCCGAGGCCGCGCGCACGTTCGCGCCGCTTGCCTTCGAGCCGGTGCTCGAGGGCGCCAAGGCGCGCGAGCTGGTGGAGGGCGCCCTGCGCGCCGGCGAGCTCATCGGCGTGGCCTTCGAGGAGCCCGAGCAGGTGTCGCTGTTCGCGGAGGGCGCCACGGCGGCGTTCTCCACGAGCGCGGGCTCGGCGGTGTTCGAAGGCGATGAGGCGGTAGACGTGCTCGCGCGCGTCGTGCGGGAGGGGAGGCTCGCCGCGCTCGACCTCAAGGGCGTCCTGCGGCGCGCGTACCCGGCCGACACCGCCGTCTCGGCGTGCATCACCGACGCGGAGCTCATGGGCGCGGACGCCTTCGACGTGGGGCTCGCGGCCTACGCGCTCAACTCGTCCACGTCGGCCTACACCTGCGAGGCCCTCATGGAGACGTACGCGGGCGGCGCGCTGCCCGAGGCGAAGACCGACGCTGAGCGCGCCGCGCTGCACGCCGCCGCCGTGCGCGCGCTCGCGCCGCTGCTCGACGAGGCGCTCGAGAAGGATGGCAGCGCGCGCGTGTACCGCGAGATCGACCTGCCGCTCGTGGGCGTGCTCGCGTCGATGGAGCGCACGGGCGCGGCGCTCGACGTGGAGGCGCTCGCGCGCCTCGGCGCGAGCACGCAGGTCGAGCTCGACGCCATCTCGGCGCAGGTGCTCGAGATGGCGGGCGAGACGTTCAACCTCGACTCGCCCAAGCAGCTCGCGCACATCCTGTTCGAGGTGATCGGCCTTACGCCCCTCAAGAAGAACCAGCGCGGCTACTCCACCGACGCGAGCGTGCTCAAGGAGCTGGCGAAGGTGCATCCCCTGCCTGACCTGGTGCTGCGCTACCGCGAGCTCGCCAAGATCAAGTCGACCTACATCGACGCGCTGCCGCGCATGCGCGCCGCCGACGGGCGCGTGCACACGCAGTTCAACGAGACGGTCACCGCCACGGGGCGTCTGTCCTCGTCCGATCCGAACCTGCAGAACATCCCCGTGCGCACCGAGTTCGGCCGCCAGATCCGCGCGGCGTTCGTGCCCCTGCGCCCCGGCGACGTGTTCCTGTCGGCCGACTACTCGCAGATCGAGCTGAGGCTGCTCGCGCACCTGTCGGGTGACGAGCACCTGGTGGCGGCGTTCAACTCGGGCGCCGACTTCCACGCGCAGACGGCCGCGCGCGTGTTCGGGCTGCCGGTCGACCAGGTGACGCCGGAGCTGCGCAGCCGCGCGAAGGCCGTGAACTTCGGCATCGTGTACGGCCAGCAGGCCTACGGGCTCTCGCAGAGCCTCGACATCCCCTTCGGCGAGGCCAAGGAGATGATCGACCGCTACTTCGAGGCGTACCCCGGCGTGCGCGCCTACCTCGACGCCACGGTGGCCGCGGCGAAGGAGACCGGGTACGCGGAGAGCATGTTCGGGCGCAAGCGCCACATCGCCGAGCTGCGGGCGCGCAACGCCCAGCAGCGCAGCTTCGGCGAGCGCACGGCCATGAACCACCCCATGCAGGGCAGCGCCGCCGACATCATCAAGCTGGCCATGGCGGAGTGCCTGCGCCGGATGCGCGCGGAGGGGCTCGAGGCGCAGCTCATGATCCAGGTGCACGACGAGCTCGACTTCTCCGTGCCCGCCGGCGAGGTGGAGCGCCTGGCCGCCCTGGTGCGCGAGGTGATGGAGGGCGTCGTCGAGCTCGCGGTCCCCTTGAGCGTCGACGTGTCCTGGGGCGCGACCTGGGCCGAGGCGCACTAGCGCACGGATGGCGGGCGGTTGCGGGCTCTCGGGCGGTTGCGCACAGCGAGCTTGCCCGCGCGCCGCGCGCGCAGGCGGGCGAAAAACCCGCAAGTTCTCAGCGCGGCGCGGATGATTATCTGGTATCATCTTCAAGGTTGCGCCAAAAAGGCGCAGCTTCGGAATAAGTGCGATGATACGCGGGGATCGTGCATACGGACAGCCGCCTCGGGCCCATGGGGCCCAAAGGAGCTCGGTTGACTTGCTACGGTCACGCTGCTAAGCTATCGCCTTGCGTTTATTTCAAATGAGGAGTAGAAGACATGTACGCAATCGTAAAGACTGGCGGCAAGCAGTACAAGGTTGCCCCGGGTGACAAGATCAACATCGAGAAGCTCGATGCCGAGGTCGGCGCCACCGTCGAGCTTCAGGCCATCTGCATCGTCGACGGCGACAAGGTCGAGGCCGATCCCGCGAAGGCCGCCGAGACGAAGGTCACCGCCACCGTGGTCGAGCAGTTCAAGGGCGAGAAGCAGCTCGTCTTCAAGTTCAAGAAGCGCAAGAACTACAAGAAGCTGCGCGGCCATCGCCAGCAGCTCACGCGCGTCCAGATCACGTCCGTCGGTACCGCTACCGCCGAGTAACGTAAGGGAGGGAATTACTCATGGCACACAAAAAAGGCTTAGGCTCCACTCGTAACGGCCGCGACTCCCACGCGAAGCGTCTCGGCGTCAAGAAGTTCGCAGGCGAGACCATCAAGACGGGCCAGATCATCGTCCGCCAGCATGGCACGCACTTCCATCCGGGCGAGAATGTCGGCCGCGGCAGCGACGACACCCTGTTCGCCCTGTGCGACGGCAAGGTCGACTTCACCCGCGGCGTCAAGCGCCGCGTGCACGTGCGCCCCGAGGCGTAAAAGCTTCCTGCAGCCGCTCAATAGTTGCTTCTTGGTGCCCTCTGCTCGTCAGGGGGCACTTTTGTTGGTAAAGTAGGCCGAAACCGTCCCATGCGGACGCTTGACGCAGAGGTCGAAAGGTTATCCTCCATGTTCATAGACAAGGTGCGCATCAACGTGCGCGGCGGGAACGGCGGCGCGGGCTGCATGTCGTTCCGCCGCGAGGCCCACGTGCCCAAGGGCGGGCCTGACGGCGGCGACGGCGGGCACGGCGGCAACGTCGTCGTGCAGGCCGACGCGAGCGTGTCCTCGCTCATCGAGTACCGCTTCAAGCACCACTTCAAGGCCGAGCGCGGCACGCATGGCCGCGGCAGCCGCATGCACGGCGCCCAAGGCGCCGACCTGGTGCTGAAGGTGCCGGTGGGCACGGTGGTGCGCGAGTACTTCGAGGAGGAGAAGGAGACCGGCGAGCTCATCGCCGACCTCACGCACGACGGCGAGCGGGTCACGGTGGCGCGCGGCGGCGTCGGCGGCCGCGGCAACATCCACTTCGTCACCTCCACCCGCCGCGCGCCCGCCTTCGCCGAGCTCGGCGAGCCGGCGCAGGAGGGCTGGATCGAGCTCGAGATGAAGCTCATGGCCGACGCGGCGCTCGTGGGCATGCCGAGCGCGGGCAAGTCCTCGCTCATCGCCAAGATGAGCGCGGCGCGCCCGAAGATCGCCGACTACCCGTTCACCACGCTCGTGCCGAACCTCGGCGTGGCCACGAGCGGGGACTTGAGCTTCGTGGTGGCCGACGTGCCCGGCCTCATCGAGGGCGCGCACGAGGGCCGCGGGCTCGGACACGAGTTTCTGCGCCACATCGAGCGCACGGCGCTCATTGTGCACGTGGTGGACCTCACGGGCGACTACGAGGGGCGCGACCCGCTCGAGGACTACGAGGTCATCAACCGCGAGCTGGCGCTCTACGCCGAGGAGCTGGGGCGCCGCCCGCGCATCGTGGTGGCCAACAAGATCGACGTGCCGGGCACCGACGAGGTGTGCGCCCAGCTCGCCGAGCGCGTGCGCGCCGACTCCGTCGCCGCGGCCGGCGGCAACGAGTTCGCGCCGAGCCCCATCGACCCGAAGCTCTACCGCATCAGCGCGCTCACGGGCAAGGGCGTCGAGTCGCTCAAGGCCGCCATCGCCACCAAGGTGCACGAGCTGCGCGAGGCCGCGCGCGAACGCGCCGCCGCCGAGGTCCAGTACGACCACATCTGGGAGCACAAGCGCGAGGCCCGCGAGGCGCGCTTCTTCGTCACGCAGGAGGGCCCGGGCGTCTTCCGCGTGACGGGCACGCGCGTCGAGCGCATGGTGGTGCAGACCGACTGGGAGAACGAGGAGGCCGTCACCTTCCTGCAGCACCGCTTCAAGCGCCTCGGCGTGGACGACGCGCTGCGCAAGGCGGGCGCGCTCGACGGTGACGAGATCCGCATCGTGGGGCGCTCGTTCGAGTACGAGTCGCCCGAGGGCGCGGTCGACGTGTACCAGGAGCTTGACCTATGACGTGCGAAGCTGAGAGCATGGCCTCCCCGCGGCGCCTCGTCATCAAGATCGGCTCCTCGACCCTCACCACCTCGGAGAGCTCCATCGACTACGCCTACCTCGACGCGCTCGCCGACCAGATCGCGCGCGTGCGCGCGGCGGGCTGGCAGCCGGTCATCGTGACCTCGGCGGCCATCGCGTGCGGCTTGGAGGCGCTCGGCATCGCGAAGCGCCCCTCCGACATGCCGAGCCTGCAGGCGGCGGCCTCGGTGGGCCAGAGCGCGCTCTCGGCGGCGTACGCGCGCGCCTTCGCCGCGCACGGCATCATCACCTCGGTGGTGCTGCTCACGCGCCGCGACACGGCCGACCGCACGGCCTACCTGCACGCGCGCGACACGCTCTCGCGCCTGCTCGAGCTCGGCGTGGTGCCGGTGGTGAACGAGAACGACACGGTGTCGGTCGAGCAGATCCGCTTCGGCGACAACGACACGCTCGCGGCGCTCGTCGCCTGCCTCATCGACGCCGACCTCATGGTGATCCTGTCCGACATCGACGGCCTGTACGACGCGAACCCCGCGAAGGTGGCGGGCGCGCGCCTCATCGAGAAGGTGGAGCGCATCGACCGCCGCATCATGGGCGTGGCGGGCGACGCGGGCTCGGTGGTGGGCTCGGGCGGCATGGTCACGAAGATCAAGGCCGCGCGCGTGCTCATGGTGGCGGGCATCCCCATGGTGATCGCGCACGGGCGCCGGCCCGACGCCGTGGTGGACGCGGCGGCGGGGCGCTCGGTGGGCACGCTCTTCGTGGCGAACGAGCGGCCGCACGAGATCACGCCGAAGAAGCTCTGGCTCGCGCTCGGCGACGCGGCGCGCGGCGCGGTGATCGTGGACGAGGGCGCGCACCGCGCGCTCGTCGAGCGCGGCAGCTCGCTTCTGTGCGTGGGCGTCACGCGCGTCGACGGGCGCTTCGACGCCGAGGACATCATCGACATCAAGGACGAGACGGGGCACATCGTGGCGCGCGGCAAGGTGGCGTTCGCGAGCGACGAGGTGGAGCTGGCCTGCGGGCGCACCCGCGAGGCGCTTCTGGGCAACCGGCTTCTGGCGCCGCTCGCGGAGCGCCCGCTGGTGCACCGCGACGAGCTCGTGGTTTTCGAATAAAAAAGCAGAGTTGATGTACCGCTAATGGGGCATCAAGCTAGGGATGTTTGGTTTATAATGAGAACATTCATTCGTTTATGAGCAGAAAGGGGCGGACATGGCATATGGATCTGCTCTAAGCGCGTGCGAAGATCCGTCATGTGCGCGGAAGAGCCGCGGCGCTTTTTTTACCCCCGCTTCACTGGCTGACTTCATTTCTCGTTGGGCGGTTCGCCACGCGCGCGACAGGGTTTTAGAACCTGCTTGCGGCGAGGCGGCATTTCTCGTCTCTGCGGGGAATAGGTTTACTGCTCTTGGCCTTGAGGGCAGCTGCCTTCAAGATCATCTCTTTGGCTTAGAGGTGCATGAGAGGAGCGCATGCGAGGCGAGAAAGAAGCTCGCGTTTTATGGGCTCTCGTGCACCGTAGAAGTAACTGATTTTCTTAAGGCGGAGTTCAAGGAGCCCTTTGACGCCGTTGTCGGCAATCCTCCTTACGTGCGGTTTCAGGTTGCGTCAAAGGATGTGCGAGAGAGCATGAGCTTGATATCCGAGCGGAGCGGAGTGGCGATAAGCTCCCTCTCGTCCACCTGGGCGCCTTTTGTCGTCCAGGCGGCTATGTCCCTCAAAGAGGGGGGGCGTTTGGGCTTTGTTCTTCCGGGTGAACTCCTTTCCGTGAATTATGCGGCTCCAGTGCGTGCCTTTCTGCTGGACTCATTCTCCTCGCTTCAGCTCATCACTTTTGGAGAGCGCGTTTTCCCCGAGGTTCAAGAGGAGGTGGTCATTCTTCTTGCCGATGGGTATAGAAAAGGCTCATCTGATTGTATACAGTGGCGTCAGTGCGAAACTCTCGACGATCTAGAAATCGGTTCCTTTATTGATTTTTCGCCTGTTGCTCGGGATGATCGCTGGTCTGGCCTGTTTGCCTCGGGAAGCGCCTTGCGCTCGCTTGACGGTCTGATTGACCGAGGGCTGTTTGTTCCTCTCGAAAGCTGGGGCAAGGTTGCCCTTGGTTCCGTAACTGGCAACAACTCCTATTTCGCTCTCTCTGATGCGGAGTTCTCCGCGTGGGGTTTGGGTGATGATGACGGCATCGCCCTGTGTCCTCCGGGCACGCGACATCTGCGCTGCCTTGATTTCACCGAGGATCATTATGATTCGCTACGGAAGAACGGAGCGCGAGTGAAGCTCTTCTGTCCCTCTGGCGAATCGCTGTCTGAGGCGGCACGTTCCTATATCGCTTATGGAGAAGGGCGCGGGGTAAATGAGGCATATAAGTGCAAGGTAAGGTCTCCTTGGTGGCGCGTGCCGCTGGGATCTCCTCCCGATGCATTCATTACTTATATGAATGCGTATGGTCCCAACTTATGTGCGAACTCTGCGCGCGTTGCTGCCTTGAATTCGTGTCATGGATTTACGTTTAGCCACGAGCTTCGCGAAGTGGGGCAAGAGCTTTTGCCTTTAGCTTGCTTGAATTCTGCCACGTTTTTTGGCGCGGAAATTATGGGGCGAGCCTATGGTGGCGGATTGCTTAAGGTTGAGCCACGCGAAGCGGCGCGTCTTCCTGTCCCGTCGGTTTCTCTGGTACTGAAAAGGCGAACGGAGCTTCGCGCCATAAGGCACTATGTCGAAAAGGCACTTGCTGAACGCGATTTTGATGCAGCGGTTAATCTAGTTGATGCGGTTCTCGTTTCAGCTTCTCACGATGGGGATGGAGGGGAGTTTTCCCAAATGTCCTCGAGCGCGACGCTGATGCGCTTGCGCCGCAAGAAGAGGGGGCGCTCGCATGCCAAGAGTTGACGCGTATTCCAAATTCGAGAGGACGATCGAATCTTTCTGGGACGGTCGAGGGCTTTGCAACGCCTCTCGTCGGTACTGGGATGAGCAAAAGCGGCCAAAGGTGGAGATTTCCTTGTTGGAGGAATTGCTTTCTCGCTCTATGGCTGATGGGGATACGTCACGGTCGGGAAGTCTGGCTCGGGCACTTGATATGTGGATTGCCGAAGAGCTTCGTGCGGCGGGATTTGACGAAAATGCTGTTTGGCCGCGACTTCATGCTCCTCGTGTTTTGGATCCCTCTGTTTTTCGGTTTATCAATGCGATGAGCCCATCCGTTGCGGAGCTCTGTTGTAGGGATTTGCCGCGATTCGCAGGTGCGAATGCGAATGTACTGGGTGCTGCGTATTGCAAGCAGGTTGACGTAGGACTCTCTTCATGGATGACAGGGCCTGAGATCTTGATCTCTACCAAGACAATGAGCTCATCTTTCGGCAAGAATCTAGCAAATCGGTTCGAGGAGGCCTACGGTGATGCGAAGAATCTCAAGGGACGACATCCCCTGTGCACCCTGGGTTTCTTTTTCTTGGTCAATGCTTCAATAGCTGAGGAGAAGAATACGTTTGCCAAGGCGGTTTCGATGCTTGAGAAGCTGCAAGCTGAAAGCGATGCTTATGATGTGACGTGCCTGCTGCTTGTTGACATGGATGACAGCAAGGTAACCGTCTCGAGAGAGAATGACAAAGTACCTGATATGCTGTCGGTAGAGAACTTCTTCAAGAAGATCATCGAGCTCACTCTTTTGAGGGCTTCGCCAGAGTCTCATGAGCGAGCAAAAGCGAAAGTCGTGGGTAGCTAGAGAGTGTTTTGCTGCCGGGAGGAAGTGGTGACGAGGTGAACATCGAGAACGAGGTGCGGGAGCTGGCCTTGCGCGCCCGCGCGGCGAGCAGCGAGGTGGGCGCGGCGAGCGCGGAGGTGCGAAACGCCGCGCTTTCAGCCATGGCAGCCGCCCTGCGCGCGCACGCGGGCGAGATCGTCGAGGCCAACGAAGCCGACATGGCCGCGGCACGCGGCAAGGGCACGAGCGAGGCGATCCTCGACCGGCTCATGCTCGATGAGGGGCGCGTGGAGGCCATGGCCGCGGCGCTCGAGGACCTCATGCGCCTGCCCGACCCGCTTGGGCGCGTGCAGATGGAGAGCACGCTGTACAACGGCATGAGCCTCACGCGCGTGAGCGTGCCGCTCGGCGTGGTCGCCATGGTGTACGAGGCGCGCCCGAACGTGACGGCCGACGCCGCGGGCATCTGCGTGAAGTCGGGCAACGCCTGCGTGCTGCGCGGCGGCAGCCTGGCGGCACGTTCCAACGAGGTGGTGGCGCGCGTGCTGTCGGAGGCGGCCGCGAGCGCGGGCCTGCCGGCCGACTCCGTCTGCGCCATCACCACCACCGACCGCGCGGCCACCGACGCGCTCATGCAGCTGCACGGCGTCGTCGACGTGCTCATCCCGCGCGGCGGCGCGGGGCTCATCCGCCACTGCGTGGAGTGCTCGCGCGTGCCGGTCATCGAGACGGGCACGGGCAACTGCCACGTGTACGTGCATGCCTCGGCTGACCTGGCGATGGCGCGCGACATCGTGCTCAACGCGAAGTGCCGCCGCTTCGGCGTGTGCAACGCCGCGGAGACGCTGCTCGTGGACGAGCAGGTCGCGCGCGCGTTTCTGCCCGACGCGCTCGCCGCGCTCGCGGCGCGCGGGGTCCTCGTGCACGGCGACGAGCTGGCCTGCGCGTGCGCGGCGGACGCGGGCGCGGACGTGCGCTGCGTGGCCGCGACCGAGGACGACTGGGCGACCGAGTACCTCGCGCCCGAGATCGCCGTCAAGTGCGTGAGCGGCGTCGACGAGGCCATCGCGCACGTGAACCGCTACGGCACGAAGCACTCCGAGGCCATCGTGGCCGCCGACGAGGACGCCGTCGAGCGCTTCCTGGCGCGCGTGGACGCGGCGGCGGTGTACGCGAACGCGTCGACGGCGTTCACCGACGGCGGGCAGTTCGGCCTCGGCGCCGAGATCGGCATCTCTACGCAGAAGCTGCACGCGCGCGGGCCGTTCGCGCTCGATGCGCTCACCTCGTACAAGTACGTCCTGCGCGGGAACGGGCAGGTGCGCGCGTCGTGAGCGCCTCCCACGACGACACGGGCTTCGCGCGCTCGTCGGCGCGCCCGGCGCGGGCGGACGGGCCGACGGTGTGCGAGCGCTTCGACGACCTGGGGGCTGACGGCGCGCCTGCGCGCCTCGGCATCATGGGCGGCACGTTCGACCCCATCCACATCGGGCATCTGGCCTGCGCCGAGCAGGCGCGCGAGGCGTACGGCCTCGACGCGGTGGTGTTCATCCCCACGGGCAATCCCGCCTTCAAGCGCGACCGTGACGTCACGCCGGGGCGGATGCGCCTCGAAATGTGCCGCCTCGCCGCGCTGCCCAACCCGCACTTCGACGTGAGCGACATGGAGATCGCCCGCGGCGGCGTGACCTACACGGTGGACACCGTGCGGGCCCTGCGCGCGCACTACCCTGCGAACGTCGAGCTCTTCTTCATCACGGGCGCCGACTCCATCCTGTCGATCGCGCGTTGGCGCGAGAGCGCGGAGATCGCCTCGCTCGTGCGCTTCATCGCGGTCACGCGCCCCGGCTACGTGGTGACCGACGCGTTCAAGGAGGAGCTTGCCAGCTTGGGCGACTACGACGTGAGCTACGTCGAGGTGACGGCGCTGTCCGTGTCGTCGAGCGACCTGCGCGCGCGGGTGCACGCGGGCTACTCGCTGCGCTACCTCACGCCGCTCTCGGTGTGCGACTACGTGCATCGGCACGAGCTGTACCGCGGCGAAGGCGCGGCGCCCTACGCGACGAAGGCGGCGCGCGCGAACGTGGGCGGCCCCTGCGGGGAGGGGACGGCTGGCAAAGCCGATGAAGGAAGAGAGAAGGGAGCGCAAGCGATGGCGGTTGATCCGCTGAGCGGGAAGTTCTATCGCGCGCGTCACGCCGAGCTGCGCGACCGCGTGAGCGCCAAGCGCCTCGAGCACATCGAGGGCGTGGCTGAGACGGCCGAGCGCCTCGCGCGGGCCTACGGCGTCGACGAGCGGAAGGCGCGCCTCGCGGGGCTCCTGCACGACTGGGACAAGGGCTACGACGACGAGGGCATGCTCGCGCGCGTGCGCGAGCTGGGGATGGACGTTTCCCCGGAGTACCTGGCCATCCCGCGCGTGCTGCACGGCATGACGGCCGCGGTGGCGCTCGCGCGCGCGTTCCCCGCAATACCCGCCGACGTCATACAGGCCGTCGACCGCCACACGCTCGGCGCCCTCGACATGGAGCCGCTCGACATGGTAGTCTACATCGCCGACGCGCTCGAGCCTGGCCGCACGTTCGGGCCGGTTGACGAGCTGCGCGCGCAGGTGGGGAAGGCGAGCCTGGAGGACCTCTTCTTCATGACGTACCGCCACTGGCTCGTGCTCATGCTCGATCGGGGCAGCGCGCTCGCCCCCGACACGATAGCTATCTGGAACGCATACGCTGCGCGCTACAAGGACGCGCACCCGCGTAAGAAGAAAGGAAGGAAATGACCGACAAGATTGCCGAGCAGGCTGCTTTTTCGCGCCGATGCGCCATCATCGCCGCGCGCGCGGCCGACGAGAAGAAGGCCACCGACATCATGGTGCAGGAGGTGCGCGAGCTCATCGGCGTCACCGACTACTTCGTGATCGTCACCGCCGCCAACTCGCGCCAGGTCGAGGCCATCATCGACGAGATCGAGGACAAGCTGCGCGAGGAGGCCCAGGTCAAGCCGAGCCACCGCGAGGTGTCCGGCGACGGCTCGTGGTCGCTTCTGGACTACGGCGACATCGTGGTGCACGTGTTCATGCCCGAGACGCGCGAGTACTACCGCCTCGAGGCGCTGTGGAACGACGCGCCGGTGGTCGACCTGGCCGCCGAGGCGGGCCTCACTGACATCCAATACTCCGAGCGCATCGCCAAGATGCTCGGCAAGTAGGGGAAAGCCTCTCCCCATCACCTATCCCAACCCGTCTTTCGGGACAGTTCTCTCGCTGTGCCCGAAGACGGGTTCGCCTGCTCAGCACACCTGTCGCGGACGCTGCGTCCGACGGGCGCACATGCGTCCTCCTTGCCTGGCCAGGGGGCTTTGCCTAACATGGCGGGTTGCTTCCAGCTGATGCGCTCCTCGGCAGACGAGGAGCGCATCCGTGCCCACGTTCGTCGAGGCCTGCTGCTGCAGGGGCCGTCGCCCCGAAGGCGTCATCGCGCGCCGCCACTTCCCCCGCTCCGACCTGATCGCCCGCCTTCTGCGCGACCGTCACGTGGCGCGCTTCGTGGTGGCGCCCGCGGGCTTCGGCAAGTCCGCCCTCGCCTTCGAGTACGCCGACGTGGTGTGCTCGTTCCAGCACGTGTTCTGGGTCAACGGCCGCTCCCCGTGCTTTCTGCGCGACCTCGACGCCGACGTGCTCTTCAGCTCCGTGTGCAGGCTCGACCCCCAGGCGGCGCTCGTGGTGTGCGAGGACGTGCCGCGCCTCGACGACGACCGCACGCTTGCGTTCGCGCGCCTCGTCGACGCGCTGCTCGACCGCAAGGTCGAGGTGATCGTGACCTGCGTGCCCTCCGCCGACTCGTTCGCGCCGCTCCTGCGCGACCGCATGCTGCTGCGCGGCGCCGACCTGCTGCTGAGCGACGAGGAGCTGTCATGCGAGGTGGCGAGCGGCCGCATGGGCGAGGAGCTGCGCCGGGCGTGCGCGCCGGGCGACCGCGTGGCGTGCGTGCGGTGGGGCGAAGGGGGAGCGCGCGTGCTCATGGAGGGCGTGCGGCGCGAGGAGCTCCCCGGCGACGTGCGCCTCGGCATGCTCGTGCTGCTCGCGCTCGGGGAGGGGAGCGTGGAGGACCTGGCCTCGTTCCTGCCGCGCGAGCGCGCGTGCGAGATCGCGCGCTTGCTCGAGGACGGCTACGCGTTTCTGGGGATCGACGGGAGGGCGGGGACGTACCGCGCCTTGGGCTTGGAGGCGGGCGAGCTCTGCGCCGCCTTCGCGCACCGCATGGACGACATGGCGGCGGCCTCGGCGTGCACTGCCCGCGACGAGCTCGCCGAGCGCCTCGCCGAGGAGCTCTTCGCCCGCGGGCGGCTCGTGCGGGCCTGCCAGGTCATGGCGGCGCTCGCGGCGAAGGCCGCGGCCGCGGCGTGGGCGTGCGCGCGCGGCTGGGAGCTGCTCGAGCACGGCGAGGCGCGCGCCTTCTGCGCGATGCACGAGGACGTGGCGCGCGGGGCGACGGGCCTGCACGACGCGCTCTCGAGCCTGCGCGGCTGGGCGTGCCTCATGCTCGACGACGTCCCCGAGGCGCTCGCCTTCGCGCGGCGCGTGACTCGCTCGTCCGCCGCCTCGCCGCTCGACCGCGTGCGCGCGAACGTGCTGCTCGCGCGGGAGGGCGCGCCCGAGGTGCGCGAGCGCGCGGTGCTGGCGCTCGAGGGCCTCATGGCGCCGGCGTCCCGCGCCCCGCTCGACGAGGAGGCGGCCTGCGCCGCCGACGCCACGATGGCGTGGCCCGTGCTCGCCCGCCTCGCCGCCGCCCCTGCGGCGGGCGATCGCCTTCTGGCATGGGAGCGCGCCGCGGCGGACGGTGCCGCAGGCTCTCCCGCATGCCCGCGCGGCCTGCGAAACGCGCTCCTGCTCGGCGCGGCGTGGCTGCTCGACGAGCTGTCCTGCGAGGACGGCGCCGACGGGCTCTCCGGCCGGCTTTCCGGCCTGCGCGCCTCGGACGGGCGCCTCGCCGCCGACGCGCTCGCCTCCTTCGTCGGCGCCGCGCTCGCGCCCGCCTGCGCCCACGGCGCGCCGAGCTGGTACGCGCTCGCCGCCAGCGAAGCGCTCGAGC
>NZ_JAAKEE010000048.1:0-18296 GCF_011038995.1 Adlercreutzia sp. ZJ242 | reverse complement strand
GGCGAGGGCCGCCGCGGGGCTTTCCGCCGCCTCCACGTGCGGGCGCGCGGCAGGCGCGCCGGCAACGATCATGCCGGCCGCGCGCGCCGAGGGCGCGTCGGGCCCGTCAGCCTCGCAGACGCGGGGCGCGCAGGCAGCCTCGACGGCGGCCGCGAGGTCAAGGGCCGGAAGCGCGCGGGGGTTGTCGGGCGCGTAGGTGACGAACGCGCGGGCGAAGGGCGCCACGGCCTCGATCATGGCCGGGTAGTCCTTGTCGGCGAGCACGCCCATGGCGAACGTCACGCGGCCCCGCGCCGCGTCAGCGCCGCCGAGCAGGTCGGAAAGCGAGGCGGCGAGCGCCTCGGCGCCCTGCGGGTTGTGCCCGCCGTCGACGATCGTGAGCGGGTCGCGCGCCACCACCTCGAAGCGGCCCGGCCACGCGGTGAGCGCGATGCCCTCGGCAAGCGCCGCGTCCGTGATGCGCCACCCGCGCCGCCGCAGCACTCCCGCCACCTCGACGGCGAGCGCCGCGTTCGCAGGCTGGTAGCTGCCGAGCAGCTGCGTCTCGAAGCTCGCGCCCTTGTAGCGGAAACGACGTACGAATGTTTCACGTGAAACACTCGGGGAAGCGCCTTCCGCACCCTTCGCGCCTTCCGCCCCGCGCGCGACCGCGGGCGAGCCGGAGGCTTCCGCCCCTTCCGAAGCCGACGTGAGCGGGAGCACCTCGAGCTGGGCGAAGTCGGGCGTGACGAGCTCGCAGCCCCGCTCGCGCGCGACGCGCTCTACCACCGCGGCCGCCTCGGGCTCCTGCGGCCAGCTCACCACCGGCGCGCCGGGCTTGATGATGCCCGCCTTCTCGCCCGCGACCTCGGCGAGCGTGCTTCCCAGAAGCGCCGTGTGGTCGAGCCCGACGCGGCAGATCACGCTCATCTCGGGCGCGTCGATCACGTTCGTGGAGTCGAGGCGCCCGCCGAGGCCCACCTCAAGCACCACCACGTCGCAGCACGCCGCGCGGAAGTGCTCGAGCGCCACGGCGCACATGAGCTCGAACTCGGTGGGGTGCTCGCCCGTGGCCGCCTCCAGGGCGCTCGCGTGCTCGCGCACGGCGAGCGTGGCGCGCGCGAGGTCGTCCCGCGTGATGTTCGCGCCGTCCACGCGGATGCGCTCCTCGAACGTCTCGATGTAGGGGCTGGTGAACAGCCCGACGCGGTACCCCGCGCACGTGAGCGCCGACGCCACGTAGGAGCACACCGAGCCCTTGCCGTTCGTGCCCGCCACGTGCACGAACCTCAGGTCGTCCTGCGGGCGGCCCATGCGCTCGAGCAGCGCGGTGATGCGCTCGAGGCCCAGCCGCGACGCCTGCCAGCGCGGCGTGTTGATGTAGGCTACCGGGTCGAACTCCTGCGGCGCGCGCGCCGCCCCCTCCCGCACGCTACATCGCCCGCCGCTCGCGCATGACGGCCGCGGCGGCGCGCGCGGCCAGGTCGGCCTCGACGCCCACCTGCAGGAGGGCCCGCACAAGAGCGATCTCCTCCTCCGCTGCCGCGAGGCGCGCGGCGTCGAGCGCCGCGGCGTGCGCGGGGCTCTCGGGCGCAGGGGCGCCCGCGGCCTCTTCGGCGCGCTCCGCACGGCTCGCCGCGCCTTCCGCGCCAGCAGCGCCGTCAGCGCTCGTCGCTTCCGTCGCTTCCGCGCCAGCAGCGCCATCGGCGCCCGTCGCTTCCGCGTCGGCAGCGCCGTCAGCGCTCGCGGCATCCGCCGGCGCGCCAGCGCTCGCAGCATCCGCCAGCGCGCCGGCATCTGCGGCGCTCGCCGCGATAGCCGGCCCCTCGGGCGCGAGGTACGCCGCGATGCCCGCCGCCGCGCGCTTGCCCGCGCCCATGGCCAGGATCACCGTGGCCGCGCCGCTCACGGCGTCGCCGCCCGCGAACACGCCCGGCACCGACGTGGCGCCCGTCTCCTCGTCGATCACGATGAGGTTGCGGCTCGTGGTGTCGAGCCCCGGCGTGGTCTGCGCGATGAGCGGGTTGGTCTTGTTGCCGATGGCGATCACGTACATGTCGCACGGGATCACGTGGTTCGAGCCCTCGATCGCCCGCGGGCGGCGCCGCCCGCTCTCGTCGGGCTCGCCGAGCTCCATGTCGACCACCTCGACGCCGGTGAGCCAGCCCTGCTCGTCGCCGTGCAGCTTCACCGGGTTGGTGAGCGTGCGAAACGCGATGCCCTCCTCCTCGGCGTGGCGGATCTCCTCGGCGCGCGCGGGCATCTCGGAGCGCCCGCGGCGGTACACCACAGTGACGTTGGCGCCGAGGCGCTTGGCCGTGCGCGCGGCGTCCATGGCCACGTTGCCGCCGCCGACCACCACGCACCGATGCCCCGCGTGCACCGGCGTGGCGTAGGCGGGGAACTCGTACGCCTTCATGAGGTTCACGCGCGTGAGCAGCTCGTTCGCCACGCACACGCCGTTGAGGCCCTCGCCCTCGATGCCCATGTAGCTGGGAAGGCCCGCGCCCGTGGCCACGAACACGGCGTCGAAGCCGCGCTCGTCCAGAAGCTCGCGCACGTCGAAGAGCTTGCCCACCACGGTGTTGACCTCGAACTTCACGCCGAGCGCCTCGATGGCCGCCACCTCGCGCGCCACCAGGCTCTTCGGCAGGCGGAACTCGGGGATGCCGTAGGTGAGCACGCCGCCCACCTCGTGCAGCGCCTCGAACACCGTGACGTCGGCGTGGTGCTTGGCCAGCTCGCCCGCGCACGTGAGCGACGCGGGGCCCGAGCCCACCACGGCCACGCGCTTGCCGGACAGGTCGGTTCCCGGCACGATCACCGGCACCGCCTTGCCGCCGAGCGGCGTGATCTCGCTGTGCTCGCCTGCGCTCGTCGTGCCGCCGGCGGCCGCGTCCGCCGCGTCCGCGCCGTCGCCTGCGCCCTGGCTCGCCTGAGCTGCGCGCACCTCGTCAGCGCGCGCCGCGCGCCGCGCGGCCAGCGCACGGGCCGCCTCCTGCGCGTGGTCGTCGGCCCAGTCGGCGATGAAGCGCTCCAGACGGCCGATGCCCACCGGCTCGCCGCCCTTCCGGCCGCGCATGCACACGCCCTCGCACTGCGACTCCTGCGGGCACACGCGCCCGCAGATGGCGGGCAGCGCGTTGGCGTCCTTCACCGCCGCGTACGCGCCCGGGAAGTCACGCTGGGCGATGAGCGCCACGAACTCGCGGATGGGCACGCCCACCGGGCAGCCCGCCACGCAGGGCTTCGAGTTGCACTGGATGCAGCGGCGCGCCTCGTTCACCGCGCGCTCGGCGTTGTAGCCCAGCGTCACCTCGGAGAACGTGTGCGCGCGCTCGAGCGGGTCGAGCACCGGCATGGGGGTCTTGTACCCCTGGCGGTTGTAGTTGAGGACCTTCGCCATGGCCTACTCCCCCTCTCCGTACACCGCTTGGCCCGCGCCCGTGGCCTCGGCGTGGCTCGCCGCGCGCGCCGCCTCCTCGCGCGCCGCCTTCGCCTCCAGGGCCGCGCGCACCTTGGCGGCCTTCGGGGGATCCATGGCGGCCAGCTTGGCCTCCATCTCGGGGTCGAGCGTGATGCGCGCCGCCCTCCGCGGCCCGCCCGCGGCCTCTTCCGCCGCGCGCTCCGCGGCCCGCCGCGCCGCCATCACGTCGCAGTCGCGCGCCTCGCTGGCCAGCTGCTTCGACATCCTCTTGCGCGCCGACCCCTCGTAGGCGCGGTACATCACGCTGCGGCGCATGGCGTCGTCGTAGTCCACCAGATGCCCGTCGAAGTCGGGCCCGTCCACGCAGGCGTGCAGGTACTCGTCGCCCACCTTCACGCGGCAGCCGCCGCACATGCCCGTGCCGTCGATCATGATCGGGTTCATCGACACGAGAGTGCGGATGCCGAACTCCTTCGTGGTAAGCGCCACGAACTTCATCATGATGACCGGCCCCACGGCCAGCACCAGGTCATAGTCCGCGCCCTCCTCGATCCAGCGGCGCAGGGGCTCGGTGACCACGCCCTTGTTGCCGTTCGAGCCGTCGTCGGTCATGATGATCGAGCGGCTCGAGCACGCCTCGACCTCGTCCTTGAGGATGATGAGGTCCTTCGTGCGGAAGCCCGTGATCACGTCGACCTCGCAGCCGTGGTCGTGCAGCCACTTGGCCTGCGGGTACGCGATGGCCGTGCCCAGGCCGCCGCCGATGACGCACGCGCGGCGCGCGCCCTCGAGCTCGGTGGGGTTGCCGAGCGGGCCCACGAAGTCGAGCAGGGTGTCGCCCGCCTGCAGGGTGGCCAGGCGCATGGTGGTCGCGCCCACCGCCTGGAACACGATGGTCACCGTGCCCGAGATGGGGTCGGCCGCGTTCATGGTCAGCGGGATGCGCTCGCCCTCCTCGTCGATGCGCAACATGATGAACTGCCCCGGCTTGATCTTCTTGGCGATCTCGGGAGCGGAGATGACCATGCGGGTCACTTCCGCGTTCAGTGCTTCCACGCTCTTGATAAGGTACATATGATGCCCTTCTTCTTCGCATGCAGAAAACGCGCGGGCGCGTTGCGAAGCGGCTCCCCTTGCGCTCGCGGTCTCGCGTTTCGGAAGCTTACAGTATAGCAAAGCCGCAATCGGCGAGCGTGCCGATTGCGTTCACCAACGGTTTATTTTATGGCGGCATTTCAGCTTCGGATAGCGGCCTGCGAATGCCTAGGTGCGGCGGAATACGGCGCCCCGATGCGCGCGCCAACTCGCCGACACGACCTGCATCCGCCAACCCGCAACCAGCGGGTCACCCGACGCGCGGGTCCCGACTGCGCGCGCCTACTGCCCCGGGGCGCCCTCCGCCTCGCGCGGCGGGCGGGTTCCCAGAAGCTCGCCCAAGGTGGTGAAGTCGTTCTCCAGCGCGAGGCGCTTGCTGCCGTCGTAGAGGGCGGCGGCCGGGTGGAAGATCGGGAACACCTTGAAGCGGCCGGCGCGCTGCAGCGTGCCGTGCAGGCGCGTGATGCCCACCTCGGTCTTGAGGATGAACTTCGTCGAGAAGTTGCCCAGCGTCACGATGAACTCCGGGTTGATGGTGCGCGTCTGCTCGCGCAGAAACGGCGTGCACAGCTCGATCTCCTCGGGGCGCGGGTCGCGGTTCCCCGGCGGGCGGCACTTCAGCACGTTCGCGATGAACACGTCGTCGCGGGTGAGGCCCGCGATGCCCAGAAGCTCGTTGAGGTACTTGCCCGCGGCGCCTACGAACGGCTCGCCCTGCAGGTCCTCGTTCTTGCCAGGCGCCTCGCCCACGATGAGCACGCGCGCGTCCGGGTTGCCCACGCCGAACACCGTCTGCGTGCGCCCGTCAGCCAGAGGGCAGCGGCGGCACGCCTCCACGTCCGCGCGGATCTGCTCAAGCGGAATATGCGGTTTGGGAATGCCCAAGCCTTCTCTTCTTCCCCTTCTTGCCATTCTCTCTCCATCGCTCCCCTGTCGTTCGCAACGACAGCGAGGGTTCGCGCGGTGCCTGAGACAGCCCCGCCTTTGGGCCAAGCGGCCTTCGCGCTGCGCCCAAAACTGCGAACAGCCCTGCGGACCGTCCAGGGCCAGTCATGCGCCCGAGAGGGCGCGTCCTGAGCAGCTCAGCTGATCAGTGCCCAGGGGCCGTGCGAAACCGCAGCGGCAGGGCGAGCACATCGACCTACCGATATATCCGCGGAAGGCGCGAGCAGCCGAACCCGATGGCGATCTCGTGCTGGATGGTCCCCAGCTTGTCGGCCATCTCGTCGATGGTCACCACGGCGTCGCCCGCCTCGCCCACGATGAGCACCTCGTCGCCGATCTGCGGGTCCACGCGGCGGCGCGTGGCGTAGGTGCGCAGGTCGACCTCGAACATGCACTGGTCCATGCAGATGTTGCCCACCTGGCGGAACGCCTTGCCGTCCACGATGAAGTCGGTGTTGCCGGACAGCCCGCGGCGCAGGCCGTCGGCGTACCCGATGGGCACCGTGCAGATCTTCACCGAGCCGGGGCTGCGGTAGTGCATGCCGTAGCTCACGCCCTCGCTCATGGGCACGAGCTTGGCGTCGGTGACGCGCGCGTGCACGCTCATGGCGGGGCGCAGGTCGATCTCCCCGTACGTCTCGGGGCACGGGTAGAAGCCGTAGAGCGAGATGCCCAGGCGCACCATGTCGAAGTGCACCTCGGGATAGCGGATGCCCGCCGCCGAGTTGGCCGCGTGCACGATGCCCGGGTCGACGCCGGCAGCGCGCAGGGCGTTCACCGCCTCGAGGAAGCGCTTCGCCTGGATCTGGAAGTCGAGCGTCTCGGCGCAGTCGGCCGTGGCGAAGTGCGTGAACGTGCCCACCAGGTCGAGCGCGCGGTGGAAGCCCACCTGGTGCATGAAGGCCACCACCTCGTCGTGGCGCACGCCGATGCGGTTCATGCCCGTGTTCACCTTGAGGTGGAACGGCGCGCGCAGGCCCAGCGAGTCGGCCGCCTCCGCGTACTGGATGGCGAACTCCGCGGTGTAGACGCTCGGCATGATCTTGTACGCCAGAAGCAGCGGGATGGAGGAGATGGGGGGCTCGCCCAGGATGAGGATGGGCGCGTTCACCAGCGCCTCGCGCAGCTGCACGGCCTCGTTGACGGTTGCCACGCCCAGGTACTCCGCGCCCGAGTTGAGCGCCGTCTTGGCGCAGCGCACCGCGCCGTGGCCGTACGCGTCGGCCTTCACCACGGCCATGAGGCGGCAGCCGCGCGCGAGGCGGCTCTTCACCGCCATGGCGTTGTGGCGGATGGCGGCCAGGTCGATCTCGACCCACGCCCAGCGGCGGTCCGTCTCGGGGATGGTGGCCAGCTTGTCGGGGTCGAAGCTGGGGGCGGCGCCTTCCGCCTCGGACGTGGCGAGGAACTGGCCCATGGCTCGAGACGCCGTCGGGGCGGAGGGCTTTCCCCAGACGCCCTCGGGCTTGCCCTCTCCGTCACGCGCGCCGGGCACCTGCCAGCCGGCGCTCGCCGCGCGGGAGGCCGATGCGTCGCGCGAGGCGTTCGCGGCCTTCGCGGCCGCCTCGGCCTCTGCCTTCTTGATGGCGTCGCTCGCCGAGACGAAGCCCGCGTCGTGACGGGGCCTGCTGGTAAATCCGTTGGGAATGTCGCTCATGTTCCTCTTGCCTCACACCTGCGCCGCTGCGCGCAAGGCAGCGGCTCGCCGAATCACATCCCAGCAGTATAGCGCAAAAGCCCCGCCCCGAACGCAACGCGACGCGGGGCTCACAGGACGCAGGGGCAGCGGGGCACGGCATGCCGAAGCCGAGCTCGTCTGTCTACTCGTTAAAGCGATAGTCCTCGATATGCAGCGTATTGCAGTTCTCTGATATTGCCCTCATCGTCGGCACCGGAATACCCGCGCCAACATGCGCGCGCACATCAAAAGACAACGTCACATGGGCATCGTCAAGCTGCTCAATCTGGCTGACGATCTCCTCCATGATGGTGCGCACGTCGCGGTTAACGCGCGTGTTGTCCAACTTTGCGCTCATGTAAAACGAAGTCGGCATGCGCTGCGCAGCCACACTGCCAGCAGACTCGACATCATCGCCAGAAACTGCGTCGTTGCCGTCATCAAGAGCGCTGGCGTCGCCAATCCCGACGCCAACCTCCGAGCCGCCAATGCCTCTGTCAGCACCGCGCCTGACTGCGACCTCTCTCCGCTCCTCTTCCTCACGCTCGATCTGCTCAGCCGCCACAGCGGGCCTCACCAAGTAGTCGCTCTGGTTGATGGCCGACCGCTGCTCGCCAAGCGTCAGATGCAGGTAGCGGTCCTCGCCAACGCCGTCCGCAATGCCGAAGAACTCGTTGGACCCAAGCCCCTGCAAGATGGCAGCCTCAAGCACATCGTATCCGGCAAGCCTCGGCAAGTAGCAGTACGTGCACATATACTCCCACAGCTGTTTGATCTGGATGTGCCTCTTCTCCTTCCAGAGCAGCTTGTCCAGCTCCATCCGCAGCAGAGCAGGGGCCCAACGCGAGATGGCCGCCTCGTTGGAAGCCAGCTTGCCTGCGGCTTTGCGCACCACATCCTCGCCACCGCCCGCGATGCGATCGGTCTCCCATTTGACGCCCATCAAGCCGCTCGACAAGTCAACGTGCGGCGCAATCAGCCAGCTGTACGCCTCCTGGATGCGCGTCTTCAGCGTCTGCTCGGCACGGCGCACGTTCTGCTCGGTCTCGCGCGTCTGCGCCATGTCCAGGTTCAGCGACTCGCGGTCGTCCGAAATCGACTTCCACGCAAGGTACGCACGCGCCGCTTGCTCAAGCGACCCGGCATTGCTGCCGTCGCACGCGATGAAGGCCAGCATGTTCTTGTACCGCCTCGGTGTTGTGCCGCGATTCGCCAGGATGTCAGCAGCCTTCGCCACAGCGGGCGAGTTCGCAGCCCCGTTGCGATGCGCCGCAGCGGGAGGCAGAACCACCAGCCGTAACGTCTGCTCGTCGGGCACGTCCAATGATGTCGCGGGGCACACGTGGATGCCGGCCAGCGGCGGGCACTTGCGGAAGCCCTTCAGTCGCTGCTCCACCTCGTACTCGACGTCGGCCTTGTCCAGCTGCTGGGCACGGTCCTCCATAACCTTGCGCAGCGTCGGGCGCGTGTCGTACCAGTAGCGATTTCCATTGCCGTCACTGTACAGGAACGACGACGAGCTCTGCAACGTCCCCAGCGCGTCGTTGAACACCGCGATGTTCTCGCCCGGCTGCACCACGCCCAGGCGAATGTGCGAACGCTCGATGCCGCGCGCCGTCTGTCCGCTCACATCGGGGGCCGACCCCAGCATGATGGTGCGCGAAATGCGCCGCGAAGCCAGAACGCGCCCGTAGCGCGTATTGGCCTGGTCGTTCTTGTACGGCAACGACTTCTTGCCGTCGATCTCGGAGTCAACCACGCCGTTCCAGTTCTCATCCAGATAGCGTGTAAGCTCGTCGCGCACGTTGGGCACGTCCAGCGGCAGCGAGCCCGGCATGATCATCGGACTCGCGTCTTGGCTCATCCACAGCTCGTGGATCACGGCTGCCATGAGGCGCAGCACACCGCGCGTACGCTGGAAGGTCTCGAGCGTCGCCCAATCCTCGTACAGGCGGTCGAACACTTCGGGATGAATGGGATAGCAGCTCACCATGCGGTCGCGATACTCAAGCTCCTTGGCATCTACGGGAAAGTCTGCCGCGTTCTCGCCATACATCTTGGAGAACGTGTTGCATACCTCGTCACGTTTGGCAGCGTCTTTGCAGTTGAGGAACAGCCTCCGTCGCACCACCTCAAAGCCCTCGCTAGCGCTCACAGGCTTCCAGATGGCCTCCATGCGCCCGAAGGTATGCTCGATGGCCTCAAGCGCGCGCTGGCCGCTCTCGCCGCCGATCTCACGCTCGCTCTCGGGGATAGACGCCACCACCAAGCTACGCTTGCTCGCCCGCGCAGCCTCGGTCAGCTCCTGGATGAATGTGATGAAGTTGTCGAACGAGCCCGCTGGCAGCTTGTCCGCGCCGTAAAGCTTCTTGGCGTAGGCCACTAGCTCGTCCACCAGCACCAATGCGCATCCGCACGCATCGAATAGCTCGGCCAGCGCTTGAGAGCCAGGCGACACGCCCTTGCGGTCGGCATCACGCACATACTCGTACAGATCTGGCTTTTTGGAAGACTCGGCCAGCTGATAGGCTATCTCGCCCCACACGGTATTCACGGTAATGCCCGGCATCGTCTGCGGGCGTTTGGCCTTGGCTGGGTTCAGCGCTGTGCCTACGATCACCGCCACGTGTGCTTCGGGAATCTCGGCGATGCCCGCCTCCTCCAGCACTGGTTTGATATTGGGAATACGGTCCACCAGCGAGCGGCTTCTCAGCAGATGATACAGGGCAAGCATGCTGTGCGTCTTACCGCCGCCGAACGCGGTCTTCAGCTGGATAACGGGCTCGCCATCGCGCTCCGCCACGCGCTTCAAGGACTGTACGAGCAGTCCTTTCATACCCTCGGTCACGTACGTACGCCCGAAGAACTCAACCGGATCGCGGTACTCGAGCGTGCCTTCGCCACGCGCCACCTGCGCCAAGTCAGCAGCGAACTCAGCGTTGCGGTAGCGTCCTTCGGCCACATCCTGATGCGGCTCCATCACATCACGCCAGCTGGGAAGCCCGCTTGCCGCCACGGTCTCAACAGCGGGCTTCTTCGACTTAGCGAACCGAGGAGTTGCGTTGCTCGTCGCTGCGACGGAACCCTCGACGCTGCCGTATCGAGCCTCGCGCAGGAGCGCGTTGATATCGGCCGCACCGTCCGGATCAATC
This sequence comes from Adlercreutzia sp. ZJ242, assembly GCF_011038995.1. NCBI lineage: Bacteria > Bacillati > Actinomycetota > Coriobacteriia > Eggerthellales > Eggerthellaceae > Adlercreutzia > Adlercreutzia sp. ZJ242. The sequence continues at coordinate 8,020 of NZ_JAAKEE010000048.1, read as the reverse complement.
TGCTCGCAAAATCGCGACATCGTGTCGAGCGCGCGCCACGTGTCGTTGTCGTTGATGTCCTGGCTGCCCCGGTGAGCCCACTTGTTGCGCGTGGTGCGAAGCTCGTTCAGCCACGTGCGGCAGTCCTTTGAGAGCTTCTTGCGAAACACGTCGTTCCACTGGATGTCGGCCAAAAGCAGGCAGAGCGCGATATCGAGCGAATCCACCAGCGTGTCGAAATCGCCCGACGTGGGCAGGTTGCGCTTCTGGTCCTCGTACAGCTTGTCCAGCACCCCGTCCTGCCACCAGTGGTCGGGGCCGTAGGCGATGATGAACTCTCGTGCGACGTATGGCGCGAGCGAATTGGTCAGGATGTCGAATCCCTTTGCTACGCGAACGTAATTCTCCATGGCAATCGGCCCTCCTTATTCTTCACCAAAGTCTAGCGCGAACTGCATCGGCTTCTCTGTTTGCAACTGGGCTGCGCGCGACTGGATCTCCGGCCACGCCACGACGAGTGAGTTGTATGCGAACGCCTCTGCGTTCCAACTCTTCTTGTCTGCGATGGTGAACAGGCGATAGGCCAACGCCTTGGCGTTCTCGGCCCTGCTGTCGAAAACGTCCTTGAGCATCTGGGCGCATGCCGCCACACCGCCGGTCTCCATCGCGTGCGTCAGCTCCTGGGTGAACAGCCACGTGAAACCCCAGTCGTTGCTTCCCTTCAACTCATCGCGCCCAAGCAGCCGAACGATTCCCTTGCTGGCGAGGAGCGCCCCCTTCTCCGCCAGCCCTTGGATCGAGGTGTTCTTCGCACGGGCAAGCACGTCGGCATCGCCGAACTTGATCTCCTTAAACGCGCATTGCATGTACAAGTCAACACAGAAGCGACTGTCACGATCCAAGTCGCTGTCTTGGTCGGAGAAGTACAGGTCCAGCTCCTGGTTGATGACCTGAAGGGCTGACCGCACCGTCATCTCAGAGCCGTCCGCCTCGAGCACCTTGCTGAAGCGAGAGTACGCACCAATGCCAGGACCGATGGCCGACTGCGCCATGTCCACGGGGGCAATATTGCTAGTCTGTAGCTTGTCGAGCGCAGGCTTCAGCTCGCGCTTGAGCGTGTTGACGAACTCGCGCCGCGTCGCCATGGGCGCGTCAACAGGACGCTTGCGGCAGACAAGAACGATGGAGGAAGCGAGAGCGTTGGTGCCATTTCCAACTACGCGCCCCTCCTTTTCTGTTCTTAGAGGCCATGTTCCTGTGATAGAAAAACCAGCTTCGATAATTGCTGTAAGTATTGTTTCCCAGCCAGTTGAAGCCGTATTACCACTATTATCTGAAGATTCTGTTTCGTTTTGCTTAAAGGCGTAATAAATCGTAGTCGGAATATCGCTTCTCACAAATTTATGCACTTGCTGAAAAGCGCAATACATGCCTTTCTCGAAATAGGCTTTCGCGCCGTCTTTTCCTCGATTGTCTCTGTATGGCGTAGCCACCAGTTCCTCCGACTTCGGCACGAGCATCGTGCTGAACAGCTTCGGGTAGGTCTTGCGCAACGACCGTCTGAGCCAAACATAGAAATAGTCCGACAAATCTGCATAGCCTATGTTGTCGTAATAAGGAGGATCGGTCGAGACAACAGCATTGCGCACACCGCTATCACTTTGTGCATCCCATTGCCTGGCTTGACCTTCAATACAATAAGGAGACAAACCGTTGAACGCCTTTAGCATTCGTCCAAATAGACTAAGAAAGCTGCCACTTGAGTCGCAAAAAGGATTGCTTTCTGCATAATCCCACACCATAGGTATTGCCTGGCGTGCAAAAACATTTCTCATCTGGGAGTTCGTCGAGTTCCATCCGCACACAGACGAATTGTGGTTGGCAAGCTGATCTACCAGGAACGCCAAATAAACGCCGATGGCTTCGCCGCGGGCTTTGGCGCCAGTGCCGCCATCGGCAAGACCAACACCGTCGTCTGGAACCCTGGCCTTTACCGCATCCTCGTAGGCTTTTTCTTGCGCTTCATGTACGAGCCCGCTGAACGTGGTCAACGCCGTCAGCTGCCTACTTGTGAAAAGGTCGGCGAATCGAGTAAGTCCGTAGTTCGGTGTTTTGAAATCCCTTGGATTCTCCGCTATTGCCGCATCTGGATAATCGATCGGCTTACTCACGTGAGCTATTTTTATCTGGCTTTCGCATGGGGAAGCATAAATACGCCCTCGATCGCCTTCAGCAACTATGGCCATGAGACGTTCACCCATTCGATCAGCTTTCCCCTCGCTGCGAATATGAGGAAACCCTATCGGCTCCCCACAATGGAGGCAGGTTGCTCCGCGGCGGTTGACGGTTCCTTCACGCTGGCTCTTTCCGGATTTCACCTCAAAACGCATCTCGCCATTGCCTACGATAGGCTCAACGTGATGCTCCTTTCCCTTCTTCTTAGACAAGTCGAAGGAACGTACCAGCGCCGTCTCGTGCCTGCATGCAGGGTTCGGGCACTTCACCGTACGCGCCCAAATCCACGCGATGACCGTTGCCTCTCCGCCACCCTGCTCGACAGGAACTCTCACCTTCGGATAGAGATGCCCGATGCGCCTGAACGCCTCTTCCTTCATCCAATTGCCGTAGTATTCGACGTCGGCCGCAAGCCCCGCATTGCCTTCCCAGCTTTCCAGGGAGACCCTCTTCCGCGATTCGGGATTCACCGCCGCCTGACCCGCGAATTTCGGCGGAATCTCAATCATTGCTTTATTGATGGTCACTGCGACTGGATTTAAATCTTGCGCATATGCCTCAAATCCCAAGCGCTGCGCCTCAAGCGGGATGGCCCCGCCGCCAGCGAACGGATCGAGCAGCTTGATAGGCTCATCTCCCATGCTCTTGCGGATTTCCGCCTTCGCGGCATCAAGCACGCGCTGGTTGTTCGAGTTCTCCCACACCACCAAGTCTTCCAGAATCCTGAACAGGCGCTCACGCTCAGCGGTTTGCGCCTCCTCGGTTGGGAACTCCTCAGGATGGCTCGACGGATCGTCAACCAAGGAGGACCAGATGACAGCCCGCGCCGCCGCCAACGGCCGGCGCGCCCACCACAAATGAAGCGTCGAAGGGTGCCCATGCCGAATGGACTTTTCTCTCGCCGATGCTGCGTTGATGGCATCAAGCGGCAACGCCACCTCGATGAGTTTCTTCACTGCCATTGGTCGGTCCTTTCCAAGACGACTTCGGCGGACTCGCAGAGCCGTCCTATGTCGAAGTTGATGCTGTTCTCGGCGAACGCAGGCGCATGAAACGCGGGCTTATGCAGGTAGGTGGTATGAGTGACGTCTCCATCGACTTCGACGACGGCAAGCAACCACCCATCAGGCTTGTTGAGAGCGCACAAGACCTCGTTTTTGGAAAGCGTCACGCTGTTGGAGCCCGAAGCACGACCCTTCACCTCGATCATGCGCAGCACAGGGTCTTCGCCTTTATGCGCGCCTTCCGGGACACTCGACTCTATGTCGTAGCCGATCTTTCTCCGAGCGCTCACGTCACATGGCTCATAGCCCAGCTCACGCTCAATCGCCATCACTGCTTTCATCGCGGCAAGCTCCACGCGACGCTTTGCTTCGCCATCAGAGCCGTTGCGGCCTGACTCGCCGCCAGCATCGCCACGCAACAGGGCCGCAGGCAGCACAAGCGCGCCACCTACCACACGCGGAGGGGCAGGCGAGAGTTGTCTCTGAGCGTCAAGCTGCGCGAGACGTCTTCTCAGGCGCTCGTCGAGCTCGTTTGCCCGCTTCTCAGCTTGCGCGGAGTTGAGCCGTGCGTTTTTCTTACCAGAGTTCTCGCGCTCCTTCAGCTCCCAAGCGCGCTTGTCCCAATACCGGATCTCAGCGCGCAAGCGCTTCTCAACCGCCCGACGCACCTTGTCGACGTGCGAGTGCGTTCGCGCGCGGATCTCATCAACATGCGCCGGAAGGATATTCCGTATGGCGTATTCGGTGGCGACGCCCTCAGGATCACGCCCGAGCCAACTCACATCTCCTGCAAGCGCATCGACATAAGCAAGCTCGCCTTCCGTCGGTGCGCGGTAATCCAAATACGGCGCGTACCCCGCATTGAAAGCGCTACCTTCACAGTCCATCTCAACGAAATGCACGGCTCGACTCACCGTGCGCCTCGTGCCGTCCACCGCCACCGTGCCATCCTGTATCGAGCTCTCCACATAAAAGAGCAACCTCGGAACATTGCAGGAAGGATCGTCGTCTACAAGAACACTGCCCTGTCGAAGCACGCCCAGCCCCTGCTCAAGTACAGCTGACACCGTGGCGTCGAGCAGCGGATGACCAGGGCACACAAGAACAGCAGGCACGCCGCCAACGCTCGCGCACCTCATCTTGTCAAAACAGACACGCTCGTAGCTGCGCAGCACAGGATCGGCTGCGCCGATTTTCATGTCGCGACTCCGCACGCTGAACGGCACCTCGAGCACCTCATAGCGTCCCTTTTCGCGCTCGATAACTCGACCGCCGAGCTTGCGCATGGCTTCGAGGAAGAATGCCTCGATGAAATGCGGCTCCAACTTGTGGGCCTCCATGCGCTCCATGTCCTCCTTGATGCGTATGACCTGATGCACGTCCATCACGTCAGCGGTAAGCGCATATTCATCGAGCAGCGCTTTGAGGGCACTCACGTCGAGCGAGCTGTCCACCACCTGGTTCAGCCGATCACGCACGTCAGGCCGATCGCCATAGCGTATAGCCTCCACCAGCAAGTCACGCAGCGGCTTGTCTTCGAAAGTCACGCGGCCGAGTATGTCGAACACGCGCCCGCCCAGTGCGGCGCGCTCTTCTTCGAGCTTCTGAAACAGCCGATCGAATACCTGGCCCTCGCGCGTCTCCTTGGCCACAAGATTCCACAGATGACAGACTTCGGTTTGCCCGATGCGATGGATGCGCCCGAAACGCTGCTCAATTCTGTTGGGGTTCCACGGCAGATCGTAGTTCACCATCAGATGAGCCCGCTGCAAGTTGATACCCTCGCCAGCGGCATCAGTCGCCACCAGAATGCGCACCGCGCTATCTTGCTTGAACAGCTCCTCAGCTCGATGACGCGCATCGCGCGGCATGCCGCCCTTGATGGTGAGCACGGCCTCGTGGCTGCCCAAAAGCTGCCTGATCTTGGTGGCAAGGTATTCCAGCGTGTCCTTGTGCTCCGTGAAGATGATGAGCTTTTCGCGGCGGCCATCCTCGGAAAACATGCTGGCGTTGTCCTGAAGCAGCCGCGAAAGCTCGTCCCACTTGCGATCTTCGCCGCCCATGCGCACTTCGTTGGCTTTTCGCTCAAGCAGCTTCAATGTGCCAATCTCAGCTTCAAGCTCGGCTTTCGAGGCAGAAGCCGAAGCAGAGTCAATGACGTCGTTTTCCAGGTTCTCAAGTTCTTCAAACGTGTAGTCGTCTTCGTCGAAGTCTTCCCCCAGCCCACCGCATACGCTCGAATAAGAACCGACTCCTTGAGCTTTGTCGTTCACCTCAAGCAGACGAGCCTCAAGCCTCTCCCTGCGACGACGGAGCGATTGGTAGATGGCCTCGGGCGAAGATGCGAGCCTGCGCTGCAAGATGGTGAGCGCGAAACCGACGCTGTTCTTTTGCTTGCCGTCCAAGCGATCAGCGCGGTTGAACTCGTTGGTCACGTAATCAGTGACCGCCTGGTAAAGACCCGCTTCCGCAGGTGAAAGCGTATAAGTTACCGTTTGCGCGCGCCGCTCGGGAAACAAGGGGCGCCCATCGAAGCGAAGCAGCTCCTCCTTCACCAAGCGGCGCATTACGTCGGACACATCAAGCACGGATTGATCCGCATCGGCACCAGGCAGCGCGCGCCCCGCATTGAAGAGCGAAGTCTGTGAACCGCCGCTCGCTTTCTTCGGCTTCATGCGCCGCGCCCCTTCAAAACGGTCGCGGTCCACCAGCGCCATGAACAGCTGGAAGTCCTCGGGCTTGCCGTTGTGCGGCGTAGCCGTGAGCAGCAGCAGGTTTTCGGCTGTATCGCCGAGCAGCTGACCAAGCTGGTAGCGCTTGGTGTACTTCACTTCGCCACCGAACACCGTGGCGCTCATCTTGTGCGCCTCATCGCACACAACGAGATCCCAGCTTGTTTCCTTCAACCTTTCGCGAATACCATCATTACGGGAGAGTTTGTCGAGCCGCGCGATGCAGAGATCGTTTTCCACGAAAGCGTTGCGTGTCACCGCTGCCTCAAACAGATCGTTGGTAAGAATCGTGAAGGATAGCCCGAACTTGCGGTACAACTCGTCTTGCCATTGTTCCACCAAATTGCCAGGGCACACGATGAGGCATCGTTTCAGATCACCGCGAGCAATCATCTCCTTTATGAGCAAGCCCGTCATAATGGTCTTGCCGGCACCGGGGTCGTCGGCCAGGACAAATCTCAGCGGCATTTTGGGAAGCATGTCCTTATATACGGCCGACACCTGGTGAGGAAGGGGATCAATAGCTGAAGTGCGTACGGCGAGATAGGGGTCGAACAGGTGCGCCAGCTCAATGCGATACGCCTCGGAGGCCAACTTGAGGGCATCGGGGTCCGCGTCAAACGTCCACTTGGTCTCCCCTGCCAGCGAAAGCCTGTCTTCGTCATCGCGGAAAAGCATTGTTCTGTCCAGAGCACCTGCCGCAGTTTCATAGGTAAGCGTGAGTCCCATGTCGCCATGGCGCGTAACGGCGATGACCGTGACGGGGGAATCGTCCAGCACGCCGGTGATCGATGCACCCGCGCAAATATCCTCGAGCTTCATCATGAGCCGGCCACGCTAAGCGCGCTTCTGCGGCCTTCGACATGGTAACGAGCAGAAAAGCAAGTCCGTTCCATTTCCCTACATTACCGCCCTTCCCTGTCGCTCCTATGCTTATTGCTCTCCATAATACCTGATTGTATCTATATTTAGTTACTTAGAAAGAAGGGCTCTGCCTATTCTCACGACATGGCATCATGCAAAGGCAAAATCGTTGAAGCGGAGAGCGCACGTCTAAAGAAGGCGTTCGGAAAGGCCGTATCCTCGCGAAGACTTGCTCATAAATTCGAGCAACGCGAGTTTTCGAGAGTGGTTGGCATAAGCAATTCTCACCTAAGAAAAATAGAGAGCGGCGAGACCTCGCCCACGCTCACCACGATCGACAAGATAGCTCGAGCCTTGGACACTGATGCAGCTGACCTTGTTTGTGAGTCGTGCAGATTAGTCAGAAAAGAAACGAGCGAGATAGCGCAAAGTCGCTCTTAGCATCAAATCCCTGGACAGGAATTCTCCAACAGCCCGTTGGAGAAATGGACGACGTAGCCCCTGAGCAGCTCGAACAGGTTGACAGCGCGAAATCGAAGAAAAAACTGCACCTGCTTGGTACAGAAATGGCCTTTCCAGCGGTATTCGGTTTTGTGCCGTGACGTCACCACATTGAGGCAATTGCCTGCTACGAGTCCATCGAAGAGATCACCTACGTTTCGCCCCGAACGGGATCGCAAGCGCCTTCCACGCTTGGTATAATCCACCTCACCTAATTCATAGTGAGGGGGCGGAAGCTATGGAAAGCAAAGGGAAAGCCCTATCCGCCGGGCCCGTGGAGGCGGAAGAAGCTGCATCGGTCACCATCGTCCCTGCGAACGAGCCGGCCATACGCGACCTCATATACACGGTTCGCGGAATGCAGGTTATGCTCGACAGCGACCTAGCCGCCCTGTACGGGGTGGAGACCAAGGTGTTCAACCAAGCTGTCAGGCGCAACGTCAAGCGCTTTCCCGACCGTTTCCGCTTTCAGCTCACGCAAGAGGAGGCCGAGTCTTTGAGGTCACAAGCTGTGACCTCAAACGGAGGACGCGATGGCCGCCGCTACCTTCCCTATGCCTTCACCGAGCAGGGGTGTCGATGCTCTCGTCGGTGCTGCGCAGCGACACGGCTATCGAAGTTAGCATCAGGATCATGGACAGCTTCGTCGAGATGCGCCGTTTCATCGCCAGCAACGCCACCATGTTCGAGCAGATACGCGCGGTG
>NZ_JAAKEE010000047.1:0-317 GCF_011038995.1 Adlercreutzia sp. ZJ242 | reverse complement strand
AGACGTAACTCAAGTTGAAAACGGGTGCGGCTGCATGCGAAATCGGCAATGCGGCTGCACCCGAAACAAACGTGGCTAATCGTTGCAAATAATCACTGTTCAGACAAGCGTTCAGATAATGCGCGCCTTCGTCGAGATGCGCCACTTCATCGCCAGCAACGCCGCCATGTTCGAGCAGATACGCGCGGTAGAGCTGCGCCAGCTGGAGTACCAGAAGACGACCGACGAGCGCTTCGAGCGGGTGTTCGACTACATGAGCGCGCACGAGGCGCCGCGGCAGAAGGTGTTCTTCGACGGCCAGGTCTGGGACGCCTTCG
>NZ_JAAKEE010000046.1:0-18241 GCF_011038995.1 Adlercreutzia sp. ZJ242 | reverse complement strand
GAGCTGGCCGCCGCCGAGAGCACGCTTGCCGAGGTGCGCGCGAGCCGCGAGGCGGCCGACGCGCGCGTGGAGGCGCTCGAGGCCGCCTCGCGCGACCTGGGCGCGCGCCGCGGAAGCCTCGAGCGCGAGGCGTCGGCGCTCGGGCGTGACGGGCGCAACCTGGAGACGCAGCTCGACGTCGCGCGGCGCAAGCACGCCGAGACGCAGGAGGCGCTCACCAACGGGCTGGCGCACGTGAAGGTGATCGAGAGCCATGCCGCCGAGCTCGACCTGCAGCTCGCCCGCGCGCAGGCTGACGCCGAGGCCGCCGCCGCCGAGGCCGCCGCCGCCGAGGCCGCGCTCGCCTCGGTCGACGACCAGGAGTCGGCGGCGCGCAAGCTCGTGGGAGCGTGCTACCAGGCGCGCGAGGCCACGCGCGCGACGCTCGACGAGGCGCGCGACGCCGAGCGGGCGCTCGCGGCGCAGATCCAGGCGCTCGAGGAGGTCGAGCGCGCGAGCGTGGCGGCTGACGGCCCGGCCCGCGCGTGGCTCATGGAGCATCGCGGCGAGCTTGACGGCGCGCTCGAGCCGCTCGCGCACGTGGTGCGCGCGACGGGCGGGCGCGAGGCGCTCGTGGAGGCGCTTCTGGGCGCGGACGTGTCCGCGCTGCTCGTGGAGGACGCCGCGTGCGCGTCCCGCGTGGCCCGCGCGCTGTCCGAGGCGGGCGAGGCGGGCGAGGTGTCGCTGCTCATGTGCGCCGACGGCCCGACCTGCGCGGCCGCGCACCCGTCTTCCGCGTCGGGCGCGCCGCTCATCGACAGCCTGGAGTACCCCGCCTTCGCAGCCCGCGCGGTGCGCGCGCTGCTCGGCGACGTGGTGGTGTGCGACTCGCTTGACGACGCGCTCGCGGCGCATGCCGCCGACGCGCTCGGCCTGCGCTTCGCGTCGCTTCGCGGGGAAGTGGTGTGGCCCTCGGGCAAGGTGACTCTGGGCCGCTCGGTGGTCGAGGGCGCCGACGGCGTGCTCGCGCGCGTACGCCGCTTGGAGGAGCTGAAAGCTGGGCTTGCGAAGGCCCAGGTCACCACTGAGAAGGCCCGAACCGAGGCCGCGGCGGCCGAGGAGTCGCTGCGCCAGGCGCAGGCGTCGAGCCTCGAGCTCAGCCAGCAGCTCGCCGCGCTGCGCGGCGGCGCCGAGGCGGCCCGCTCGGCGGCTGAGCGCGCCACCGAGAAGCTCTCCGCCGTGCGGCGCGAGCTCGAGGGCGTGCAGCGCCAGCGCGAGGAGGCCGAGGCGATCATCTCGAGCGCGCGCCCGAACGTGGAGTCCTTCGAGCAGCAGGTCAGCGACTTGCGCGCCCAGCTCGACGAGGCGAAGCGCAAGCAGGAGGAGGCCCAGGCGGCCCTCGCCCCGCTGCGCCGCGAGGCCCACCGCAACGCTGACGCGCTCGCGGAGGCCAAGCTCGAGGCCGCCAAGCTCGCCGAGCGCGACGCCTATACGGCCCGCCTGCGCGACGCCCGCCTGCGCGACTTGGAGCAGCTCGGGGCCCAGGCCGCCGAGTCGGCGGAGCTGCTCGTGGTGAAGAACGTGTCAGCTGCCCGCCTCGAGCCCCTGTTGGCGATCGTCGACGAGCTGGCCACCTCGGCGCGCCGCTGGACGCGCGACTTGGAGGACCGCGCCGTGGCCGCGCAGGACTCCTCCGCCGGCCTGCACGCCCGCGTGACCGAGGCGCGCGGCGCCACGCGCGCGGCGCACGACGCCTACGACGAGGTGAACGAGCGGCTCTCGGCGGCCCGCGTCGAGAAGGGCCGGCTCGAGCTGCAGGTCGAGGCGGCGGTGAACGTCATCGTGTCCGACTGCAAGACGCCGCTCGACGTGGCGCTCGCCACGCCCGAGCCCGAGGACCGCGCCGCGCTCGAGGAGGAGGCGTTCCGCCTGAACCGCCGCATCGCCAACCTCGGCACCATCAACCCCGACGCTGCCGCCGAGTACGACGAGCTCAAGAGCCGCTACGACTACCTGGCCGGGCAGATGGCCGACCTCGATGCGGCGCGCAAGTCGCTCGCCAAGATCAACCGGGTCATCGACGCGCGCATGCGGGATGACTTCGTGCGCACGTTTGAGGAGGTCAACGGCTACTTCCAGGAGATCTTCGCCACGCTGTTCCCCGGGGGCGCGGCCAACTTGGCGCTCGTGGACCCCGATGACCTGGAGAACACCGGCGTCGAGGTGAACGCGCAGCCCGCGGGCAAGCGCATCACCAAGATGATGCTCATGTCGGGCGGCGAGAAGTCCCTGACGGCGCTCGCGCTTCTGTTCGCGGTCTACCGCACGCGCTCCACGCCGTTCTACATCCTCGACGAGGTGGAGGCCGCGCTCGACGACACGAACCTGCGCCGCCTGGTGGCCTACGTCGACAAGCTGCGCGACACCACCCAGCTCATCATGATCACCCACCAGCGCCGCACCATGGAGATGGCCGACGTCCTGTTCGGCGTCTCCATGCAGTCCGACGGCGTGACGAAGGTGATCAGCCAGAAGCTCGAGAAGGCCCTGAGCTACGCCGAGTAGCGCCTCGCTTTTTCTGGATTCGTAGTTTCGATCCGAAGCCCCCGTCGCGATTGACGCGCGACGGGGGCTTCTCTTTTTCGGTAGCTATTTTGACGCCGCTTTTGGTGTTCCCGCGAGAGAGGGTGCAGCACTTCACGCGACGGCAATCTACCTAGGAAATGGAAGCCAATCCAAACTAAAGTAGGGAAGAGGAGACGGTTCGCCTCAAGGGCGCCATGCGTGCAAGCCCTGCATGTGTAGGGACCTTATCAATAGGTAGACTTTCTCATACCTTTAAATCCTCAATCATTATACCTATTCAGACCCCTCCTGAAGCAAGAATCCTGCGCATTTTGTTGCATTAAACCGATCAATTGTACTCATAAAGCGAAAAAACCGATTCTCATCAAAACGTCTACGTTTTGATGACGCTCCCGCGACCAGCTTGTGCTGGCCCGTCGAGCGTCGTCTTTGCGGACGGGGGTGAGCCAGGTTGAACGCGCAAAAAACCAGTGTTGCTGAAAGGCCCTCGGACAGCGTCGCGCTCGCCGGCATGCCCGTCGGCAGGAGATCGCCGCGCGGCAGGCGCCGGTGGTACCTGGTCCACGCCCCCGGGCGCGAGCAGGCCACCTGCGACAAGGTGCGCAAGCTCATGCCCCCCGACCTGCTGGAGGACGCCTTCGTGATGCGCAAGGAGCGCTGGCGCAAGTACCACGGTGTGTGGAGCCTCTATCCGGTGCCGATGTACCACGAGTACTTCTTCGTCGTGACGAGGGACGTGCTCGCGCTGGATAAGGAGCTTTCCAAGCTCACCTTCCCCGCGCGCATAGCGAAGGCCGACGGCAGCAGCCACTTCGCGCCGCTCTCAAAGGGCGCGCAGGAGTGGTACGAGGGCGTGCTCGACGGCGAGCGCGTCATTCGCACGAGCACCGCCGTCATCGAGGACGGCGTGCTGCATGTGCAGTCGGGCCCGCTCATAGGCCAGGAGGATCGCGTGGTCAAGGTGGACCGTCACAAGCGCTTCTGTTTCGTGGACGTAGACGGAGGGTTCGCCGAGTGCGTGCCCATGGACGTGCCCTTCAAGAGCTAGGGGCGGCCATGTGGTTCGCGATCAACGTGAAGCCGGGGTGTGAGGAGCGGGTGCTGGCCCTTCTGCAGAAGCGGGCGCTTTCCGACGGCCTTGAGGAGCTGTTCGTTCCGCGGGTTGAGGTGGGCTCGCCATGCGGAGGGTCGGTCCCGCCGGAGGAGCCCCTGGCCCCGGGCCTGCTGGTGGCCGTGGCGCCTGGAAGGCGCGAGGTCCGCGCGGCCCTGCGCCATGCGCGCGGCATTGACGGTCTGCTGCTGGACGGTCCCGGCGCTGTAGCGATGGAGCCGGGTGAGGTCGCGCTCTTAAGCGCGCTCACGCGCCCGGGCCAGCGTGTCGTCGCCCTTTCGGAGGGACTCGTCGGCGCAGGCGGCGAGGTCGAGGTGACGAGCGGTCCTCTTCAAGGCCGCGAGGGCCTGATTCGCCGCATAAGCCACCGCGGCAAGCGTGCCTACGTGCGCATGAGCGTAGCCGGGCGGCAGGTGGAGGCCCAAGTGGGCCTGAGAGTCACCTGTCGGCGGAAAACCGCAGAAGCGGCGACGGCATAGAGAAGAGCAGCGAGGGAAGAACGCGCCCTCCCATAAGGGGCGCATGGGATGAAGGAAAGGGCGAAGGATTGACACGCTGCATAGTCGACGAGACGGCAGACATATTCAATGCGGAGGCCGTAGAGGATCAAGTGGCGGCCGAAGCTGTCGGCCGACTGTGTTCGGGGCGCTTTGGCTATCGCTTTGTAAAGCGCGTCTTCGATGTTGTCTTCAGTGCATGTGTGCTGATCTTTTGCTTTGTTCCGGGGCTGGTTCTGTGCGTCTTGGTGGCGAGGGACACGGGTGGGAGTCCCATATACACCCAACAGAGAATCGGTATGAACGGAAGGGCCTTTTGCATTTACAAGCTGCGCACCATGGTCGCCGACTCCGATGACGTGGAGAGGTATCTCAGCGCCGAACAGCTTGCTCAGTGGGAGAGAGAGCGCAAGGTGGATGGCGACCCTCGCATAACGCCCTTGGGCGCGAAGCTGCGTTCCACGAGCCTCGACGAGGTGCCCCAGTTCCTAAACGTACTCGCGGGCGATATGTCCGTGGTGGGTCCGCGTCCGCTGACGCTAGACGAACTAGAGCAGCATTTCTCGCCGGATGAGCGGGCTCTCTTGCTCTCGGTGCCCGCTGGGGTTACGGGGTTCTGGCAGGTGGGATCACGTAACGACGCGTCTTTCGAGAACGGGGAGCGCCAGACTCTCGAGCTCGGCTATGCGCGTGCGGCGTCTCTTCACCTGGACGCAAAGGTGATCGCAGGGACCCTTGGGGCCATGTTCGTGAGGAGGACGGGCAGATGAGCCAATCGCTCAAGATGGTTGTGGCGTCGCATAAGCCTTATTGGATGCCGGCGGACGATTGCTATGTGCCCGTGCAGGTCGGAAGTGTGGGCAAGGAGCCCATAGACGGCTTCCTACGAGATGACACAGGTGACAGCATATCCGAGAAAAACCCGAACTACTGCGAGCTGACAGGCCTCTACTGGGCGTGGAGGAACCTTGGCGGCGACCACCTGGGCCTCGCCCACTACCGCCGGCACTTCGCAGCGAGGAGCACGGGCGGCAAAAGGACTCGCGTTGCGACTGGCGAGCAGCTCGCCGATGCCGCAGCGGCGACGGGGATCGTCCTGCCGAAACAGCGTAACTACTACATTGAGACCAACTACAGCCAGTACATACATGCGCATCATGAAGAGGACCTTGAGACAACACGAGACATAATCGCCAGACGAGATCCGAAAATGCTTTGGAAGTACGACGAGATCATGAATCGCACTCATGGGCACCGATTCAACATGTTCGTGATGCGCCGCGACCTGGCTGACGCCTGGTGCGAATGGTTGTTCGGCATTCTTTTCGAACTTGAAGGTCGCCTAGACATAACCGATTACTCTCCCAACGATGCTCGCGTGTTCGGGTTCGTGTCAGAGCGTCTGTTGGATTACTGGGTGGAGAGCAATGGCTTGATGTATGCCGAGATGCCTGTCGTGAATCTCGAAAGCCAGCATTGGGTGAAGAAGGGCGCTTCCTTCCTGGCGAGAAAGATAAGGGGGTAATTCATGGCTGAAACGAAACCGTTGATATCTGTCGTTGTGCCCTTCTATAACATTGAGGGTTGTGTGCGTTACTGCATGAAATCTCTGTTGAGCCAGACGTTCTGGGATTACGAAATCGTGTGTATTGATGACGGCTCTACTGATGGAACTGGAAAACTGCTCGACGGATACGGTGATCTAGCAAACGTTGTCGTGCACCATAAGGAGAATGGCGGGCTTTCAGAGGCGCGCAACTACGGTGTGGGTGTCGCGCGTGGCGAGCTCGTTACCTTCGTTGATGGTGACGACATTATTTCTCCTTACTACCTTGAGGCGCTTGAGAGCTGCTATAGGGAATGCGGTGGCGGAATGGCCATAGGGCAAGTTCTCTACATTAGCGAGGATGAGGCGCACAACGCCTCTATAGAATGGGGGATTCCTGCTACTAGATTGCGTATCGAGAAGCGTGACCTCATTGAAAAGTATGCATATGAGGAGATACTGCCTGCCGCCTGTTGCCGCCTCGCTCCCCTTGAACTATATAAGAACCGTTCCTTTCCGTCTGGCGCGTACTACGAGGAGATCGCGACGGCAACAGGATTTGTTTCTGATGTCGATATCGTCGCAGTGATCGAGGGTCCCATTTACGGATACGTGATGCGCCCCGGTTCAATCGTTCATCGCAAGCGAGCTCAGCTCAAGCAAGTTGAGGACTATATAGTCGCAATCGATAGCTTCGGCGATGAGGCGGGTTGGGACAAGCAAGATCCTGCCCGTATTTATTTCGAGTGCCTGCACTATTCGCGCATTTACCGCCTGCTCAATGTCGTTGCCGATGCAGGAGACGAAACAGAAGAGATTCGAAAGGCGATCGTGAGTCAGGTAAGAAGAAGCCTTGCATCACTTCTAAAGGACAACCGCGTATCGAAAGGAAACAAGGCACGGTTTGCGATTCTTGGGTTGATACCCCGTGCGTACAGTAAAGCTTTTGAAGTGTATGGAAAGCGCAGAGGCTTCCGCAGGACCGCATCTATTGGAGGCTGATGGGGTTGTCTAGTGTCGGAGGCATATTCAAGGAGGCCGCGAAGTACAGCGTACCAACAGCGCTGTCGGCGGCGCTGTCCCTCGTTCTCATACCCGTGATCTCTCACGCTTATCCGGCCAGCGAATACGGTGTGATAAACCTGTTCTACAGCTTGGGGAACCTGCTGATGACGTTTGCGCTCTTCGGTCTCGACAACGCATTCATAAGGTTTTACCAGGAGCCGATTAACGGATTAGACAACAGGAAGGCGTTCAGCCTGTCTATGCTCGTAGCGACGCTCTGCATTGTGATAGTGACATTTTGCGTCTGCCTTATGGCTCCGGACGTGGTGGCGGGGTACGTTTTTGGTGAGTCAAACTTGGTCGGACTTGTGCTTCTCGGCGCGTACTCCATAGCCTTGGTCGTCTTCCGCCTTCTTAGCGTCGTAACTCGGCAGGAGTTCAACCCGAAGGGATACAACTTTCAACAGATTGGATTGCTGTTATCTAACAAGGTGCTTTATGTGCTTGCCGCCTTTGTGTCCACAAGCTATATGCCGTCGATTACTCTCATGACCGCGCTTACCGTGATCATGGCGGTTATCTTTCTCTTAACTCACGCTCGCAAATATATTACAGCCAGAATGATCGAAATACCGAAGAAGTCCTTGCGCAAGTTTTTCGCATTTGCGCTACCCACCATGCCTGCCGCTTTGCTTATGTGGATAAACAGCTCCATTGCTAAATTGGTCTTGGCTGGCTACGGCCGATTCGAGGACGTAGGCGTTTTTGCTCTAGCGTTTACTATAGCCAATGCGTTCCAGGTTGTGCCGGCAGCGTTCTCGGTCTACTGGTCGCCGTTCATATACAGGCATTACAACGACGAGCAAGATTTGATTAAGAGAATGCAGGGGCTGTTAACGGCGCTCACCGCGCTACTCGTGATTGTTTTCATAGCGGGACAGGACATCATTTATCTTCTCGTGGGGAACGAGTACGCGCAATCTCAATCTTATTTCATGATAGTGATGCTATTCCCAATACAAACGCTCCTAGTCGAGACAATCGGTTACGGCATTTATCTATCGAACAAAACTTATCTGAGGCTCGTGACGACTGGCGCATCGGCAGCGGTGAACGTTCTGTTTTGCATGATGCTGATTCCGGCGTACGGGGGCATGGGCGCAGCTGTCGCATTGGGCGCGTCTGCCCTGATTATGTTGTTCGGAAGTCTCGTGTTCGGACAGATGAACTATAGGAGCATAGAAAGCCCAATCAAGACAGCTATTCTCTATGTGACGATCATCGCTCTGTGCATAGGAAACGTCGTCGCGTGTGAGGGCATAGCGCTTCGCATTTCGTTAATCGCGGCAGGATTGGGCACATGTGTTGCGCTTTACGGTAAGCGAGCGGCGGAATTCACGCGTACACGCCTTGACGTTAGAAAGGGTGAATGATGCAGGTAATCGTCTTTTTCGAGCACAAGATGCGAGAATTGCCGGCGCTCAGAAGGCTTCGCGACGAATTGGTGAGGCGCGGCCACGCGGTAAACATTTACTCCATAGCATTTGAGTGGTACGACGCGTATAGGCGTGCCAAGAAGAATGGGATCGATGTTCTGCTTGTGCCATGGTGCTATCGGTCCGAGCAGTTCTGGCGGTTTTCACCCTTCTACGAGGTGAACTCGAATGTAAAGATGATCAATCTTCATCACGAGCAGATAACGCCGAAACTAACCGAATGCGTGCTTATGCCGAGGGATGAAGCGGCGTGCATGTATCCATACCATTTCTGTTGGACCGAACACTTCAAGCAAGGACTCATAGATTCTGGAGTATCAAAAGAAAGGGCATTCGTTGTTGGGAACCTGAGGTTAGAGTCCGTTTGTGCGAACGAAGCAGCACGTCAAGAGCTGGCGGAAGCATATGAACTCGATCCCAGTAAGAAATGGATACTATACGCAGAGTCGAGGCGCATTGACGATATAAGCATAAGCAAAATCAGATACGACTTTCATGAATTGGCGAACGTAACCGTCGCTGAATGCGATAGGTATTTCAACCGCTGGAAAGAATCCTTAAGCAAAACAATCAGCCAGATTAAGGCGCTACCAGACGATTTCTTCGCAAGCTACGAGTTTATATACAGACCCCATCCGGGTTCGACGATAGATTTCGACATTGGACAGCATCCGAAGATTATTTCCGAACGCCCTATTTCTGATTGGCTCAAATGCGTTGATTTCTTCTGCACATGGCAGAGTACCTCAGCCTTCGAGGCTGAGATGTACGGTCTTCCAGTTGTGTTTCACGAATCGGTTCCTATTCCCGCAGAGGAACGCATGCCTGGCGTAAGCGACTACTTCAGCATCGAAGACATAGGGGCCATCAACGACAAGGTTCTCGAAAGCTGCATGCGCAAAGAGAATGTAGCACCGATATTCGAGAAGTACATCGGTCGGTATTCGGAATTGACTGCTGCATCATATGCGGATGCTATCGAGGCGATAGCATCTGTGGATGAATCATTGCCGATAGTTCCCTATTCCAAGTATTGGATCGGAAAAATGATCGTATCAGAAGCAATTATTAAGGCGATGAAAATGCTCGGGCTGATTCGCAAACTTCACTGGCCACATACAGCATCGATGATGTACGAAGATATTCCTTTTGGAGATGACAAATGCAAAGATTTGCATTAGATAAACCGGGCTCAGCATTGACGAAAGAAGTGAATAGGTTCA
Source organism: Adlercreutzia sp. ZJ242 (assembly GCF_011038995.1). Taxonomy (NCBI): domain Bacteria; kingdom Bacillati; phylum Actinomycetota; class Coriobacteriia; order Eggerthellales; family Eggerthellaceae; genus Adlercreutzia; species Adlercreutzia sp. ZJ242. Next base: position 8,798 of record NZ_JAAKEE010000046.1, on the reverse strand, counting down.
GCATCGAAACGTGCAATCTGCGTCATTTAGGTTCAAGCAGCAATGACCGGCATGTATTCTTTTTGGTGCATCTTCTTGTCGGAACGGTGCTTTTCGTATGCGCAAGTATACCCACATGCGAAACAAGTGTCATTTCATTAGCATGCTTCGTTTTCTATTTATTCTATCTTGCAGTATGCAATTTGAAGTTCTTCTTCAAATACCTATTCTTCGTGTTTGCCGTTGTGACTAACATCACAGGTGTAGCGTCCTGCGAGTTTAGTGATATATACCTTAGCGAACTCGTGATCCAATCGGGGTTCGTTGGTTCACTGCCTCTCATCATATTCTCGCGATGGGTTTTTCTGGTCTTGCTTATCTGGCTTGATTCGCGATATGGAAGAGATGTCGATGGAAACCGAGCTAATTTGATAGAGCTCAGAGTATCGAAATGGTTGGCAATAGGTACAGCCATTACCCTCTTCGTGTTCTTCCTCGCTTTCATAGATGTCGCCAGATATACACCAGCATTTGCATCTGGCGTCAACAGATTTAATTGGGGCTTAAGTCACAGCGATCGGCTTGTGCCACGGCAGTTGCTCGACAACATGATCTACCTGCTTATTTTTCCGGCTATGTCAATTCGCTATGGTGGAAAGAGATTGGGTGCAATTACGATAGGGGTATATCTTGCCTACTCACTGTGGATTGGTATTAAGTTTGGCGGACACTTTCAGGCGTTGTGTATTTTTATCTGGGTCTACTATGACCGAATAATAAGAATTGATAGCAAAAAACTGCAAAAAGCCGCTTTTGGTATATTACTTTCCGTACTGATTCTTGTTCTTGGGGCAGTGCAGTTGCATTCTTACTCAGCGTCCAGCGAGTTTTCTGCACCCAAATACCTCTTAAGCAGAACGGCTCAGCAAGGACAGCTTTGGTGGCGAACTTATGACCTTAGCAAGACAGCTAATATCGACCAATTTGATAATGAGATATCCGTTATTCTTCATGGCGACCCTACTGAAGAATATAACCATGTGGGATCGAGTCAAGGCTTGTACATGATTATGTACCTAACTGCTCCTCAAGGCGTAGTAAATACTAAACTTGCAACGAGTAGCTCCTATACAGAGGGAGGATATGCGGCTGCATACTACTACTTTGGGTCTATCGGTCCTGTTCTTTTTTCTATTCTGATCGCCTTATTAATAACCTTCTTTCTCAATTCATGTTTGAGAGCATTGGCGAAATCACGCCTTATTGACGCCGTTGTATATTTACGACTGGTTTTTATGACGATAACCTTAATGAGCATGTTTCATCTTGGCCTGTTCGGACCAATATCCTTAATTTGCTATGCCTACCTAATCTTGTCACGATTGCTTCAGGCCACTAAGCGTTCGAGACCTTTACGGGCTTCGGGTAATGAGACGAGAGATCCGTCATTGCGCCTGCTATCTGGGCAGTGAAGCCAGCTGCGGAAATGATCATTGCACTTGTTTAAGCAGGAAGGATAACTATATGCGAGCAATTGCCATTGTGCCAGCGCGTGGCGGTTCAAAGGGCATCCCTCGAAAGAACATGAGGCTTATGGGCGGTAGGCCGCTGATATCCTATGCGATAGAGAATGCCCTTGGATGCGGCTCGATAGACTCCGTCGCTGTTTCCTCGGACTCCATGGAGATACTGTCTTATGCGGGTCAGTACGAAGGCGTACTCGCGCTCGATAGGGCTTCGGAGCTTGCGCGCGACGCAGTGACGCTCGACCCCGTTGTATACGATGCCGTTTTGCGAGCGGAAGAAGCCCTGGGCGTGGACTTCGATGTAGTGATTACGTTGCAGCCGACGTCGCCCCTGCTGAGCGCGCGTACTCTTCGCGAAGCGATTGACGCCTTCGAGCAGGAAGACGTGGACACGATGATCAGCGTCATCAACGCTCCGCACCTCAGATGGAAGGAAGACGGAGGCGCGATCGTACCCGCATACTCCCGACGACTGAACCGACAGCAGCTGCCTCCAAACTATCTTGAGACCGGCGCTTTCCTCATTACGCGGCGAGCGAGCGTAACCGAGTCGAGTCGAATTGGGCAACGCGTGGGCGTCTTCGAAATGCCGGAAGACGAGGCGACCGACATTGACACCTGGCGGGATTGGGCGGTGTGCGAGGCCGTGCTCGGGCGTAAGAGGATTGTGTTCAGAGCCGACGGCTACAAGGAGCTTGGGCTTGGCCATATATACCGGGCGCTCACCCTGGCCTACGACATGACCGAGCATGACGTAGTATTCGTATGCGACAAGAAGCATCAGCTTGGCATAGAGCGGCTTCGGGCGGCAAACATGACTGTGGTCGAAGTAGGCGGAGACGATGGGCTCGTCGCCTGGCTCGAAGGCTATCGTCCAGATGTGTACGTGCACGATTGCCTGGATACCAGCACCGAGCTCATGCGGCGAATCAAACCGCATGTCGGACGGCTCGTGACGTTCGAGGATCTCGGCGACGGAGCACGGGAGGCCGACGCTGTGGTAAACGCCATCTACGAGGGCGCCTCTCGGCACCTTAACGTATACACAGGCAAGGCCTATGTTGCGCTCCGCGACGAATTCCTGTCGACTAGCCCTAAGGAGTTCGGCGAGCAGGCTCACCGCGTGCTCGTGATGTTCGGGGGGACCGACCCCCTCGATCTTTCTGCTCGGGTATATAGGATGGCGGAGGACTACAATGCCGGCGGGATACGCGCCGAGTTCGATTTCGTGCTGGGTTCTGGATACGAGGGCGCAGTGCAGAACGGTAATCCTGATTTGGGGATAGGGGTCACGCGCGATGTTGTGCGCGTCAGCGACCACATGAAGCTGGCTGACATGGCCTTTTCGTCGCAGGGGCGCACCACCTTCGAGTTGGCGAGCATGGGCGTGCCCACCATCGTTCTCGCCCAGAACGAGCGAGAGCAGCTGCACCGCTTCGCGCAGATGGACAACGGGTTCATCAACCTTGGCCTTGGGTCGGAGGTTTCCGACGAGGACATACGCTCGACGTTCGAGTGGCTTTCGGGATCGGTGTCGATACGCAAGGAGATGCGGCGACTGATGCTGGACAACGACCTGAAGTCGGGAATCGGCAAGGTAAAGAGGATCATCTTGGGAGAAACGCTATGAACACGCTGGTTGACAGGATCGAATCGGGCGAGTTTACGCTGATCGCGGAAGTCGGAGTGAACTACTACGACATCGCGACGCAGCGCGGCATAAGCAACATGGAAGCCGCCAAGCTGATGTGCCTTGAGGCGCGCGACGCTGGCGTGCATGCGGTTAAATTCCAGACCTACAAGGCCGAGACGCTGGCGGCAGCGGCTTCCCCCTCGTACTGGGACACGAGCGAGGAGCCCACGACGAGCCAACGGGAGCTCTTCAAGAAGTACGACTCGTTCGGCGAAGCGGAGTACCGCGAGATTGCTGCTTACTGCGCTGAGATCGGCATCGACTTCTGCTCCACGGCATTTGATTTCGAGAGCGCAGACTACCTCGATCCGCTGATGGACGTGTACAAGATATCGTCGAGCGACCTGACCAACCACCCGTTTATCGAGCATCAGGCGCGAAAGGGCAAGCCCATCATCATGTCAGTGGGCGCTGGTGATTTGGACGAGATGCGTGCAGCCGTTGACGTTGTTCGCTCTGTGAGCGATGCCCCGATAGTGCTGTGCCATTGCGTGCTCGAGTATCCCACGCCCTTCGCGCACGCGAACCTGCGGCGTATATCTTCGCTGAAGCTGGAGTTCCCTGGTCTGATAATCGGATACTCCGACCACTGCAGGCCAGATATCTGCGCAGACGTAATCAAGAGCGCCTATGTATTAGGGGCCCATGTGATCGAAAAGCACTTTACGCTGGACAAGACGCTGCCCGGCAACGACCACTATCACGCTATGGATCCGGATGACGCGCGGAGGATCATTGAGGGCGTGACATTCGTCGAGAAGCTTCTGGGGAGTCCCGAGTTGGGATTCTCCGAGACCGAGGCGGCGGCGAGGCTGAACGCGCGGCGCTCAATCGTATCCGCTGTAGATATTCCGGCAGGAATGAGGATCGCGCGTGAGATGCTGAGCTTCAAACGACCTGGAACTGGGATATCGCCGCAAGATATCGATAAGGTAATCGGTCAAATGACGAGCATGGACATACCGGAGGACACGATCATGGATTGGGATCTTCTGGCGTGAGCGAATTCCCCTCTTAGCTTCGAGTATTCGCTGGTCTGTTTGCGTGGTCTTAGCTGGGTGAATGGGCGGGAATCTCCAACATTCGTCTCGGTTTCGACTAAGCCCTAGCAATTAGGCGCTGCTTTACGATCGGTTTCTCTTTTAAGATGTGGAGCGTATTATGGCAAAAGCTCATGTAATCATTTCAGGGTCAATCTTGGTGGTCTTTCTGGCTGCTGCGCTTTGCCCTGTCTCAGCGTTGGCAGAGGGGCTCGAAGCCGTTGGGTCTTCGAGTTCGGCAGAATCTGCTGCCTATTCAGCCTCTTCGACTGCAGCTGACCCCGATCTCATCACGAAAACAATCCAGAATACCAACAAGTTTGGTTTGGAGATAGCCTACAACAAACCCGTCTGCGGCCAGCCGACCAGCTTCTCGATTCGATCAACTGACGAGTCTGAAGCTAAGCCATATAAGTACATGATGCAAACCGTCTACATTACGGACCGTGATGGGCGTGAGTATCTCATCGACCCCACCCGCCAGAGCTACGGAGGTGTCGGCGAGCGCGATTTCTCGTTCACCTTCCACGCCTCGGGTAGTTACGAGGTCTATTTCTACGCTATTGACGCTGTCAGCTACCAGTACGGCCGTCCGTTTGTCCTGAACATTGTCATCGATGACCCCAATCATCCGTCGGTTGAAGCGACTGCGGACGTCGTAGCCGCTGAGCGTCTTGCCGCCGGAATGGAGACGGACTACGAAAAAGCCCTCTGGGTTCATGATTGGGTGCTTGACCACTGTACGTACGACAACTCTCTCACGTATTGCAGTGCGGAAGGCGTTCTTGCCCGTGGAACGGGGACGTGCGAAACATACCATCGTGCCTACGTCAGGTTGCTTGATCGCCTTGGTGTGGAGAGTAGACGCGTGACTGGCAATGGACGCGTGTGGACGCTCGTGAAGATGGGTGGCAATTGGTGTCACGTTGATCCGACATGGGATGATGTTGACTACTCGTATACCACCTTAACACGGGATGATATGCGTCACATGTACTTCGGCATGACCGATGGAGTATGCAAGGCTGCCCACTCGGATCACAGGCAGCCTATTGACGGCTGCGAGGCGAGTTCTGCCGGCAACAGCTGATTTGCCGAAACTGGCCGCGCCAACTACTGGGCGGACGTTTACGAGCCTTTGATCCTGGAGAGGATTGAAGCTGGTGAGAGCGAATTTGCGGTTCAGCTCGGGAATCCCGAGGCGATCTGGCCTGACGTCTATCAGGCAGCTGTTTTTGATGAAGTCTCGGCTGTTCTGAATGAAAGGCTATCTCCAAATTCCATTAGAATCGGTTTTAATGCAGACAGCATTACGGTAACGGCAGAGCCCGCATGCTCGATAAAGGGGCATCCCGCCGACGCGTCGGGCCCTCTCGGGGGCTCGGTGAAGTTCTCGGTCCTCGCGCCGGGCGCCGTCTCCTACCAGTGGGAGTCTTCGTGCGACAGGGGGAAGACCTGGTGGGCGATGTTCGAGGACACGGCGCAGTCCGCAGAGGTCACGGTCGGCTGCGAGGCCTTCCGCGACGGCCGCCCGTTCAGGTGCAGGGTCACGTTCGCCGATGGCACCCAGGCGCTCAGCGAGCAGGCCTGGCTCGCGATTGGTAAGTAATGCGGGAGTATCATGTGAGTTTAGAAGACGAAAAAGGCAAAATCTACCAGGACTTTTGCTCGTGGTCGAGGTCATGTACTTGCAAGATGTTGCGCGCGGCTATGACATCGATACATGACGGGCTCACGAACCTCGAGCTTGAGCGCAAGGTCGGCTTTAGGCCGTACAGGAGGAAGGCTCCGCGCAAGCCAACCTGACGTTAACGCTTCTTCCTGGCGACTTGTTGGCGATGCAGGGCGTAGGGCTTATAATATCCGCAAGTCGTTGTATATCTGCTAGGAGTTGCGGGAGTAAATATGCGCATACCACGTGACAGATACCTTCAGAAGCTCATCGACAGGATGGGCAACGGCCAGATCAAGGTAATAACCGGGGTCAGGCGCTGCGGAAAGAGCTTCCTCGTTTTCCGATTGTTCCGCGAGTACTTGAAGGAGATCGGCGTCCCCGACGACCACGTCATCGAGGTTGCACTTGACGATGATGACAACGAGAAACTGCGCGACGTAGGTAGCCTGTCCCGCCATATCAAAGAGCGAATCTTAGAACAAAGCGGCATGTACTACGTCCTGCTCGATGAGGTTCAGCTCGCGATTACGCGCGAAGAGATGCGCAACCCTGACGTTCAGGTGCGACTGTACGGGCTGCTCAACAGCCTCATGCGCAAGAGCAATGTCGACATCTACGCGACGGGAAGCAACTCGAAGATGCTATCGAAGGACGTCGCGACCGAGTTTCGCGGTCGCGGGGATGTCGTGGAGGTCCACCCGCTGAGCTTCTCCGAATACTACTCCTACGTTGGCGGGGACAAGGTAGCTGCGCTCGACAGCTTCCTTGTGTTCGGTGGGATGCCGTTAGTGCTGGCGAAGAACGATGCGCATGCCAAACGCGAGTACCTGAAAAGCCTGTTCAACGAGGTGTACATGCGCGATATCGTCGAGCGCTACGAGATCGAGAGGCCGTCTGTGCTTTCTGAGCTTGCAGAAGACCTCTGCTCGTCAGTCGGATCGCTCACAAACGCCAACAAGATTTCCCGCACCCTGAAAACTGTAAGGGGAACAGCGGTGGACAACGAGACGATAGCCGCCTACTTGAACCACCTCACCGAGTCGTTCCTGTTCCGCTGCGCCAGGCGCTACGACGTGAAGGGAAAGCGCTACTTCGAGTTTCCAAGCAAGTACTACTGCGAGGACGTGGGCCTGCGCAACGCCTGGCTGGGCTTCAGACAACAAGAGGAAACTCATCTTATGGAGAACGTGATCTACAACGAGCTCGTTACGCGCGGCTACGCGGTGGACGTCGGCGTCGTCGAGGTCTCCGAGAAGGACGGCGACGGGAAGCTCCGTCGCAAGAAGGTGGAGATAGACTTCGTCGCTACAAAGGCTCCGACTCAGGTCTACATCCAATCGGCTCTTTCAGTGGAGAACCCCGACAAGGCGCGTGCGGAGCTGCGTCCTTTGCTGGCTGTGCGCGACTTCTTCCGCAAGGTGGTCGTCAGCAAGACCACCTTGCCACCATGGGTCGACGACTCGGGGATCATCCGCATGGGGATATACGATTTCCTGCTGGATGAGACTCTGCTCTCATAGCAGAGGGTGGCCGGCGCGTTTTCCAAGACGATATTCTGCTCATATTTTATTGCCGCGCGCTACTTAACTGCTATACGATACGGCTATCTGATGGGCGTAGCTTATGTCGGGAGGCGCGCTGATGGAGATGGCTTGGCGGGCGGACATGCGCATCGGAGCGCAGCGGAAACGGGACGTTGACGAGCGCCTACGCAAGCTCGACGACCTCCACGCTGTGCAGCAGCGGGTGATTGCTTTCTACGCGGAACGTGGGATCGCACACGACCCGCTTCCGAGCACGTTGGACGACCGCGAACTCTACGAGGAGGCGCTCGTCGAGCGCTCTGGCGAACGCGGTCTTCTGTGAGCTCAGAGCGCCTGAGCGTTTTGCAAGGGGAATAGCTGAGCAGCGGTCGCGATGCTAGAATGGCTTGTGATAGGCGAAGGGGAGGTGGAGCATGTCACCAGCGTTGTCCGAGAAGATCATCGCAAGCGATCAGATTCAAACGGGAAGCGTCGAGAGCATCGAGGTTTTGGAAGAGCTCGAGCGTCGGCGCGATCTCGTCCAAGAGGGACGCTCGAAGCTCGTTCCCGAAGATGAGAGCTGGGAGTTCCTCCGCCGCAGCGGTTGCCATGTTTAGCTACAAGATCGACGATGTCGCGTTGCTCGAGCTTCGCGATGTCGAGCGCGTCTACGTCACGTACTTCGCTCGCTTTGGCGAATACGCAAAAGGCGAGCGTTGGGCCCAGCGCTTCTACGAGGACTACCGCCAGTCGATCGAAGAGATCAAACGAGATCCGTATATTCATGGGATATGCCGTGTGCATCCCTTTGACTGCGTTGACACGACGTACCGATGCTTCACGGTGGGTTGGTTCACCATTTTCTACACCGTTGAGGGGAGCTCGGTCATTGTCTGGCATGTGCGTAGCTCGAAATCCGACTTCTCAACTCTCTCGTCGCGCTAGGGAAGCGCGCCATGCTGATGAGCGCTGTCGGATTGTCTCATAATGCCGCGAGTTGGCGGATGTGGCTCAAGCTGCGCGTGGAGCGGGCAGGTTGACCTTTCCCTCATGTTGGCTGTCCCCTTTTTCGGCGGGGCGGGGGCTATCGTGCGCTTGATGTCATAGAACCCAAGTTTTGCAGCAAAAAGAGGCCGTTTACCCTATGTGACCAGGACAAACGGCCTCTTTTCTCATGACGTTTTCTGTAGTGGAACAGCCTAGTCTCTCGGTTTTTTCACAACCGACATCACCTTGCTCATCTGCGATTTGGTCATGACCTCGCGCGACAGGTCGATGCCGACAACGTCGCAGAGCGCGTCGGTGAGATCAGTGCGGTAGTCGAAGTGATAGACGTTAGTATCGAGGCGATGGCCCGTTATG
>NZ_JAAKEE010000045.1:0-1116 GCF_011038995.1 Adlercreutzia sp. ZJ242 | reverse complement strand
TTTTGCAGCAAAAAGAGGCCGTTTACCCTATGTGACCAGGACAAACGGCCTCTTTTCTCATGACGTTTTCTGTAGTGGAACAGCCTAGTCTCTCGGCTTTTTCACAACCGACATCACCTTGCTCATCTGCGATTTGGTCATGACCTCGCGCGACAGGTCGATGCCGACAACGTCGCAGAGCGCGTCGGTGAGGTCGGTGCGGTAGTCGAAGTGGTAGACGTTGGCGTCGAGGCGATGTCCTGTCATATTGGCAAGCGCGTCGGCGACAGCCTGCGCCGACGGGCGCGACCCTGTCGCGCGCTCCACGTCGGCCTGCATGAGCCGCATGATGGTGAGCGCCACGTAGCAGACAAGGAAGTGCGCCCGTATGTGCGGTTCCGTCCACACATAGACTGGCCGCGCCTCCATGGTGGACTTGAGCACGCGGAACGAGTCCTCGATGCGGGAAAGCCCCCTATATGCCTCGATGATCTCATGTTCGCCCCACTCCTGCTCAGAGGTAATGATGCAGTAGTAGCCGTCCATAGCAGCGTCGGCGGCGATCCTCTTTTCGTCGAGAACCCAGTTGTGACTGGCCTTCTCACCGGTCTCTTTAACCACGGGCACATCTTTGGCGTAGCGTGCCGAGCTGCGAGCCACTGCTGCCGACATGTCGCCGCGCTCTATAGCGGCTCTCGACTTCTCGATGACTTTGGCGCGTTCGTGACGCGCCCGCTCGTAAAAGTCACGCGACCAGAATGCGACCTCCTTGACTGGCACCATGACGCGCTCTTTTTTGCCTTCTGGATTCACGACGTAGACGGCCTTGCCAGAGATCCGGCTCTTGACCTTGAACCGGCCCGACTCCGACTCGACATATCCGGCATCGTCGAGCACCCAGTCTTTGAGCTTTTTGGTCGCCCTGCGCACGGACTGCGAGAGGACGAACCCGTTACCGTCGAGTATGCAGGCTGCTATGTTGTCAGAGGTGTTAAGCCCCTTGTCGGCCACCACGACCACGCGCTCTCCATCTGGATTTGATGAATCCCTCAAGCCAGCCTTCTTCATCATGGGAAGCATTGTGGTCATATCGTTTTGATTGCCAGGGAACAGCTCGTAGTCAACCGGTATGCCATT
>NZ_JAAKEE010000044.1:0-19522 GCF_011038995.1 Adlercreutzia sp. ZJ242 | reverse complement strand
GCGTCCGACCCGCCCGCCGCCGTGGCGCCGGCCGCCGAACCCGCCGCCGCGCCCGCGCCCGCTGCTGCGCTCGTGCCGGCAACGCCCGCCGGGCGCTCGGGCACGATGCCCGTCTTCTCCTGCAGGGCCGCCACGTAGCGCTCGAGCTCGGTCGCCGCGAGCGCGCCCTCGCCCGTGGCCGTCACCACCTGGCGCAGGCTCTTCGCGCACACGTCGCCTGCCGCGTACAGCCCCGCGGCCGTGGTCTGCTGGTGGGCGTCGACCACGGCGTAGCCCACGGCGTCCACCTCGGCCACGCCCTCGAGCAGCGCGGTCGCCGGCTTGTACCCCGCCAGCACGAACACGCCGAACGTGTCGCCCGCACTTGCGCGGTGCTCGCCCACCTCGCCCGTCTTGTTGTTGCGGTAGCGCAGGTACGAAAGCGCCGACTCACCGCCCACCTCCACGACCTCGGTGCTGCGCAGGATGGTGATCTTCGGATGGGAGCGCGCTGGCTCTGCCGCCGCGAAGGCGCAGGTGAAGTCGTCGCCGCGCATGAGGATGGTCACGCTCCGCGCGTACTTCGTCAAAAACACGCTCTCCTCGGCCGCCGCGAAGCCGCCGCCCACCACGAACACGTCCTTGCCCGTGAAGAACTCGCCGTCGCACGTAGCGCAGTACGCCACGCCGCGCCCCTGGAACCTCTCCTCGCCCGGGAAGCCCACCCGACGCGGATGCGCCCCCGTGGCCAGAAGAACGCCGAACGCGCGCAGCTCGCCGCGTGACGTGCGCACCGTCTTCACGTCGCCCGCCATGTCGAGCTTCGTGACCTCGGCCAGCAGGAACTCCGCGCCGAACGACTCCGCTTGGGCGCGCATCGTCTCAGCGAGCGCGCGCCCGCTCGTCTTCGCCACGCCGGGGTAGTTCACCACCTCCTCGGTGATGGTGATCTGCCCGCCGAACTTCTCCTTCTCGACGACCACCACGCGGTAGCGGGCGCGCGCCAGATACAGCGCCGCCGTCAGGCCCGCCGGCCCGCCGCCGATGACAACCACGTCGTACATGCTCTTCGCGTCCATGTCTCTCCCCTTCATGAGAAGAAGCCGCCCACGCAAGCGGAGCGGCTTCTCGCAAGTCCTCTGATCCTCAAGCCCAAGGCCGCGCGGCTTACAGCGCGCCCACCAGGTCGAGGCTCGGCTTCAGCGTCTCGGCGCCAGGCTGCCACTTCGCGGGGCATACCTCGTCGCCGTGCTCGGCCACGAACTGCGCCGCCTGCACCTTGCGCAGCAGCTCGTCGGCGTTGCGGCCGATGTTGCCGGCGTTCACCTCGTAGAGCACGACCTGGCCCTCGGGGTTCAGCACGAAGGTGCCGCGCTCGGCCAGGCCGTCAGCCTCGATGAGCACCTCGAAGTCGCGCGCGATGGCGTGCGTGGGGTCGGCGAGCATGGGGTAGGTGATCTTCGAGATGCGCTCGGAGGAGTCGTGCCACGCCTTGTGGGTGAAGTGCGTGTCGGTGGACACCGAGTAGATCTCGCAGCCGATCTCCTGGAACTTCGCGTAGTTGTTCTGCAGGTCCTCGAGCTCCGTGGGGCAGATGAACGTGAAGTCGGCCGGGTAGAAGAACAGCACGTTCCACTTTCCGAGCAGCGTGTCCTTGGTGATGGTCTTGAAGTCGCCGTCGACGTATGCCTGGGCGGAGAACTCGGCGATCTCTTTGTTGATGAGGGACATGGGCGTTCCTTTCCTCTTCTGGTTGAACTTGGTTGGTGCTGGTTGATGCGAATGGTGTTGGCCGTGCGGGTAGTGCTGGTTGGTGCTGGTCGGTGCGGGTTGATACTGGTTGGTGCTGGTCGTGCTGGCTGGCGTCAGCTGGTGCTGACAGTGTAGTTGATGTAAGCAGTCTTTGGTTGTCAATTTAATTGCTACCTAATTTATAACATATAAGTGGCGCCCCGCATGCCAGAAACGGCGCTTTGCAAGGCGCGCTCCGCAGATTCCCCACAACTGCGCAGCCGCGCGTGCGAAATCGAGGGAGATTTGAAATTATCCTTAAATGAGGTATCATCGAGCGGAAACGAACTGCGAACGCATCAACATGGACGCATCGACGATTCCCGAGGCCGGACGCCATGCCGCCTGAGGAGAAAGGGCTGACATCCCATGCGAGATCATTCCCATCACATCGAGCTTTCCCGCGAGGAGGCGGTTTCCCGGATGCTCGAGCGCTGCCGCGCCGTCGGCTTCAGCGCCTCGGGCAAGCAGGAGGGCGGCGCGGCGCGCGTCGAGCAAGTCGCCCTCGACCAGGCGCTCGGCCGCGTGCTCGCGCAGGACGTGCGCGCCGCCACGGACGTCCCCAACGCGCTCACCTGCTGCATGGACTCCATCGCCGTGCATTGGGCCGCCTTCGAGGACCTGCCCGAAGGCGCCCTGCCCGACACCGCCGCCTGGGTGCGCGGCGTCGACTGGGAGTTCGCCAACACCGGCGTCGCCATGCCCGCCGGGTTCGACACCGCCATCGTGATCGAGCACGTGGCCGTCTCCGACGACGAGCAGCACGTGACCATCGACGCCGCGCCCTCGCGCCAGTTCGCAGGCACGCGCGCCGCGGGCAGCCAGATGAAGCGCGGGCAGACCGTCGTCCCCGCCGGCGCCCTCGTCACACCCGACGTCGCGGCGCGCATCGCGGGTGCGGGCCACAGCGCCGTCGCCGTCCTCGCGCGCCCGCGCGTGGCGTTCATCCCCACCGGCAACGAGCTCGTGCCCGCGAACCTTCCCTTCGCGCCCTCCGCGCCCGAGAAGTACGCGGGGCGCGGCCACACCTTCGAGTCGAACAGCCTGGTCGTGCGCGGCAAGGTGGAGCAGTGGGGCGGCGAGCTGGTCCCCTTCGACATCGTGCCCGACGAGCACGACGCCATCAAGGAGGCCGTCGCGCACGCCGCGCGCGTGGCCGACATCATCGTGCTGAACGCCGGGTCGTCGAAGGGCTCCGACGACTGGTCGGTTGAGGTGCTCGAGGAGATGGGCGAGGTCGTCTGCCACCAGACCAACCACGGCCCCGGCCACCACAGCTCGTATGCCCTGGTGGGAGGCACGCCCGTGGTGGGCATCTCAGGTCCCTCGGGCGGCGCGTCGTTCACGCTGAACTTCTACCTGCGCCCCGTGATGCGCGCGTTCCTGGGCCTTGACCCCGCGCCCGAGCGCATCCCCGCGCGCCTGGCCGCGCCCTTCGCCCCCAACAAGTTCGGCAAGCCGCAGCCGAGAAAGCTCCCCGGCGAAGCGCGGCCGCCCGAGGCCACCGAGCCGGGCAGCTCGTTCTTCTCCATCCGCTTCCTCACGCTCGAGGCGCAGCCCGACGGCACGCTGGCCGCCACGCCCGTGCTCGGCCACCCCGGCAGCCCCGAGACGCAGCACGCCAACGCCTACTGCATGCTGCCCGCCGGCCCCGGCGAGGTTCCGCCCGAGCCGGGCAGCATCATCTGGTGCGAGCTGAGGTAGCCGCCAAGGACCTCGAAGCGGGCGCCCGAGCCCTCCCGCGTAAGCGCCCCCTTACCCGCGCGGGCCGGCAGCGCGGATCTCCTCGGGAGCGTGGGCGTACTTCCGCTGGAAGTTCTCCTCGAACATGCGCGCGAGCTTTGCGGCGGACGCCTCGTACGCCTCCTGGTCAGCCCACGTGCTCGCAGGCGTGAGCAGCTCGTCGGGCACGCCGGGGCACGCCGCGGGCACGAGCACGCCGAAATGCGGGTCGGGCGTGAACGCGCCGCCCTCGAGCATGCCGTCGAGCGCCGCCGACACCATGGCGCGCGTGTACTTGAGCGGCATGCGCTCGCCCGTGCCGTTCCACCCGGTGTTGATGAGGTACACGCGGGCGCCCGCCTCCTGCACCCGCTCCTTCAGCATGAGCGCGTAGCGCAAGGGGTCGAGCGGCAGGAACGGCTCGCCGAAGCAGGTGGAGAACGTGGGCACCGGCTCCGACACGCCCACCTCGGTTCCGGCGAGCTTCGAGGTGAACCCGCTCAGGAAGTAGTACATGGCCTGGTCAAGCGTGAGCTTCGCGATGGGCGGCAGCACGCCGAAGGCGTCGGCCGTCAGGAACACCACCGTGCGGGGCGCCGGCGCCATGCCCGAGGGCTCGCTGTTCGCGATGTGACCCACGGGGTAGCCCGCGCGCGTGTTGACCGCGAGCGCGTCGTCGTCGAAGTCGAGCTCGCGCGTGACGGGGTCCATCACCACGTTCTCGGCCAGCGCGCCGAAGCGGATGGCGTTGAAGATGTCGGGCTCGTGCTCGGCGCTCAGGTTGATGCACTTGGCGTAGCACCCGCCCTCGAAGTTGAACACCGCGTCGTCGGACCAGCCGTGCTCGTCGTCGCCCACGAGCCGACGCGCCGGATCGGCCGACAGCGTGGTCTTGCCCGTCCCCGACAGGCCGAAGAACACCGCCGAGGCGCCGTCGGCGCCCACGTTCGCCGAGCAGTGCATGGGCAGCACGCCCTCGCGCGGCAGGACGTAGTTCATGACGGAGAACACCGCCTTCTTGATCTCGCCCGCGTAGCGCGTGCCCGCGATGAGCACGCGGCGGCGCGCGTAGTCGATCATGACGGCTGCGTCGCTGCGCGTGCCGTCGCGCTCGGGAACGCAGGCGAAGCCCGGCGCCGCCAAGATGACGTAGTCGGGCGCGAACTGCTCGAGCTCCTCGTCGGAGGGGCGCAGGAGCAGCTGGCGGATGAACAGGTTCTGCGAGGCCAGCTCGTTCACGATGCGGAAGCGCTTCGCGAAGGCGCGCTCGGCGCCCGCGAAGCCGTCGAACACGAACAGCTCGCGCTGCGCGAGGTAGGACGCCACGCGCGCGTACAGCGCGTCGAACGCCTCAGGTGACACGGGGCGGTTCACCGCGCCCCAGGCGATCTCGCCATGCACCTCGGGCGCATCGACGATGAACTTGTCCTTCGCGGAGCGCCCCGTGCGCGCGCCCGTCTCGACCACGAAGGCGCCCGTCCGGCTGAGGTGCCCCTCGCGCTTGCGCAGCGCATGCTCCACCAGCGCCGACGGGCACAGGTTGCGGTAGACCGCGCAAGCGGGCACGATCCCCAGCCCCTCAAGCTCGCGCTCAAACCCCTGCTTGCGTTCGGAACCCCACTCTTCCACAAGAACCACCTCAGTCGTCTGCTTCCCGGCACCGGCTGTCAGCTCGGCGTGGCTTTGCGCGCAGAATCGCGCGGGGACGTCCGCGACAAGGCGGCCGAAACCCGCGCGCACAGAGCAGGCGCGCGCAAGCGCTTTTGCATACGCCCCATGATACGGTCTTTTCCGCGCAAAGGCGCGAGAAATGCGCGATCTGACGCCCAAAAGCGCCGCAGCCCAGCAGCCCAGGAGGATCAAGAGGCTCAAAGGGCCCCTTGGCAGACAAGCGTCCGGGCTACTCCTTCCCCAGGCGCGCCTCCTCCTCAGAGCGCACGCGGTCGCGCGCGAGCCAGCTCACCAATATGTACAGGATCATGATCGCAGGCGCCACCAGCAGGAACGGCACCGACAGCGCGCCCGTGACGTACAAGGCGCTCGCCACCACCGTGACCACCGCGATGGTGCCCACGCCGCGCCAGTTCACGTTTTTCTCGGGAGCGTCGACGTTGATGCCACGGCGCCCGATGCCCATGCGCCCGCGCACGATGTAGTAGTCAGTGATGAGCAGCATGCACCATGAGGTGGTGAGGATGGAGCCGTAGCTCATGAACGCGTTCACCTGGTCCAAGATGCCGCCGAGAATGAACGCGAGCCCGATGGCGTTCGCGATGACCACGGCCACGACCCACGGGATCTTGTGCCCCGTCAAGCTGTTGACCAAGTTCGACACCGCGTTCGCACCGCCAATCGAGTTCGACGTCTCCACCTTCATCTGCGACAGGCAGATGATGGCGAGCCCGATGCCGCCCGCCGCCAGAACAAGCGACACGCCAGGGTTCGTGATGGCCGCATGCGCCGCACCCGTAGCGTCATAGCCCATGCCGCTGAAGTACTCAACCGACTTCGAAAAACCGTAGTAGGTGATGAGCGCGCCGCAGATGTAGGTGATGATGGCGAACAAGCTGCCCACCGCCGTAATGGGCACCAGGTCGCGCTCGCGGCGCGCGAAGCGCGTGAAGTCGGCGGCGAACAGCGCGAGCAGGCCGCTCGTCATGATGGCGTAGTTCACAGAGTACGCGAAGCCCTCGCCCGCCTGAACGCCGGGAATGAGGATGCCGTGCGTGACCGCGTCGGCCATCTGCCCGTTCGCCGCAATCAGGTACACCACGTACCCCATCACGCAAAACAGCGCCACCACGAACACCGCGTTCATACGCGCGATGATCTTCGTGCCGAACAGCGCCATGACCACCCACACGCACGAGATGCCGATGAACAGGCCCCAGCGCGCGATCTCGCTCGTCCAGCCGAACGCGAACAGGATGGCGTTGCCGAGCTGCACGGTGCCCACGGCCAGCACGCCCACGAGCACGAAGATCCAGATGAGCGAACCCACTGCCGAGCCCGCCTTGCCGAATATGTAGAAGCGCGACACCACGTTGTTGGGCAGGCCCTCGCGATAGCACACCTTGCCCACGAAGTACGTGAGCACGAAGCTGAGCACGAACGTGATGGCCACGGCGAGTCCGCCGAGCTGGCAGCCCGCGTAAAACGCCACGATGCCGCCGCCCATGAGCTTGGACAGGCTGGAAACCACACCCGACAGGATCGATGCGATGTCCGGCCAAGCCAAACGCTTGTCCTGCGGCACGCGCTCGAAGAGCGACACCTGCTCGGTCACGCTCGTCTTGCTTGCCTTGCGGCTCCGCGCATCCGCAGCGCCGCCGCCAGCCGCGCCCGCGGTGCTCGACATGTGACCCTTAGCCGTCTTCACCTCAGGAGCAGACTTGGCAACCGCCTTGCTGCTCTTCCCCTGATCGCTCATCAGCTACTCCCTTCCTCGTCGAACTGCCTTCGAAGGGCTTTCCGCATGAACATACAGCGAGTCCGCGCGGCGAAAGCCATTCGAAGGCAGTGCCCCGCGCTAAGGCGGGGCACCAGATTAGGGGGTCTTAAACGATGCCCACCGTCGCCATGAGGATCATGACGATGAGGGAGCACATGCCCGCGCCGATGGAGATGGCGGCAATGTGCTTGTACGAGTTAGCATGGTTCAAGCCCATGGCAGCCAGCATGCCGAACATGGCGCCGGAGTTCGGCAGCGCGCCGCCGATGGTGGCGGAAGTGGCGATGATCTTCGCCAGGGCCGCCGGGTCGACGCCGGTTGCCAGATACGGATCGAGGAAGTTCGTGGCGATGATGCCCACAGCACCCGATCCGGAGCCCATGATGCCGCCGAGCGCCGCAGCCAGAGTTGCAGCTGACACGTAGGTGCCGCCCGGCATGTTGAAGATGGCGCCCTGGATGATCTGGAAGCCCACGGCAGCGGCAGCCACGGTGCCGACGCCCACGGCAGCGGAGGTGAACACGGCCGGGCCGAGCGCCGCCTTGGCGCCGTTGCCGAGCACGTCACGCGCACTGTCGATGTACTTGTAGAACACGACGACGGACACGATGATGGCGACGACCATGGCGATGTACACCACGTTGGCAACGCCGAACTGCGAGCCGATGATGATGATCGCGATCAGCGTGACGAGCGGCAGAAGCGAGATGCCGAGGTTCGGAATCTTCTTCTCGTCGGCAGCCTCAGCGGCAGCTTCGTCGGCGGTCTCGACGTAGGTCTCGCCCTTGGCCTGCGCGCGCTTGAGCGCGAACTTGATGTACAGGCACGAGACGATGATCGCGATGATGGAGCCCACGATGCCCATGATGGGGGCGGCGGTCAGGGACACGCCGCAACCGTTCGCAGCGTTGATCCACGCAACCGCGGGAACGCCCGGAATCATGGCCATGGTGAACGAGCAGGCACCCAGCGTCCACGCAGCGCAGAACAGGTGCCACGGAATGTTGCATTCCTTGAACATCGGACGCGCCAGCGGGATGAGCGCGAACATGGCCACGAACATCGAGATGCCGGAATAGGTGAGGATGGCGCCGATGGCGGCGATGCCGAGCAGCACGAAGTACGGGCTCTTGGTACCGACCTTGCCCATGATCGCCTTCGCAATGGACTTGGCAGCGCCCGACTTGTCCATGAACTCGCCCATGATGGCGCCGCCCATGAAGATCAGCAGGTTCTTCTGCACGAAGCCCGCCAAGCCCGTGACGTAGGACTTCTCGCTGCCGACCATGGCGTTCATGATGTCCATGCCGTTGGTCGCCGCGATGATCACCGCGGTGATCAGCGACGTGATGAGAACATTCCAGCCCTTCATGGCCGCAATGACGAAGAAGACGAGGCCGGCAATGATGCCGATGACTCCTATCCACTCCATTTTTCTAATCCCCTTTCTTTGCGTTCCGCCCGTCCTGCTCGGGCGAGCGGAACCCCTTTCCTATCGAAAGACCCATCAGGTCGTTCGTAACACCAGCGGAGCGAGATTATGCCATGTCGTTGCGCGTGGCTCGCATGAGCTCGATGTTGTTGCCGTGCTTCATGCGCAGCTCGTTGCGACGAATGGTTCCCTCGTCGAAGGTCTTGAGATCCTCTTCGCTCTCGAACATCGTGCCCAAATCGCCGCGCTGCTGGTTGAGCCTGACAGCCTCTTCCGCGTCGTAGGGCAGAAGCGGCGTCTTCTCACGCGAGTTCCAGATGATGAAGGCTGGATTGGTGGCGTCGGGAGACGGCATGCCCTCGCAGTAGCGCACGTCCCCGTATTTCTCGACGAGCTCGTCGAGCGGGCCGAAGTCGAACGCACGCAAGGGACAGCTCAGGGTGCACTGCGGCTGCTGGCCCTCGGCGAGGCGGTCGACGCACATGGTGCACTTGCTCATCTTGCAGCCAGGCTCGTCGGTGGCGAACTTCGGCGCGCCGTAGGGGCATGCGTCGTAGCACTTACGGCATCCCGTGCACTTGTCCCGGTCGACCAAGACGGCGCCGAACTCGTCCTCCTTGTACAGCGCGCCAGACTCGCACGCCTTCACGCAGGCAGGATCCTCGCAGTGAGCGCACGGGAAGGCGAGCGCGCTCAGGCGCACGTTCGGGAACGTGCCGTGCTCCCATTCGTACACCGTCATCCACTTCTCGGCGCCCGGCTCGATGTCGTTCCAGTCCTTGCAGGCAACGCTGCACGCCTGGCAGGCGTAGCAGCGGTTCATGTCAAAGAAAAATCCGTACTGTGTCATCGTCTCTACTCCGTTTCCTCGCCGAGCGAGCGACGCAGGCCAAGCGCCACGCTCGCACCGCGCATGCCACCGCGTTCCGCCTCGTTACCGAAGCCCTCAGCATCGCCGTCACGCACCTTCTCGACCTCGATCAGGCCGGCAATGATCAGCGCGCCCAGCAGGTGGGGCAGATGCCCGTCATCGAGCAGGATGTTCGGCGTGCCGCGCAGATCCTTGCCGAACTTGTTCATCTCGGCGGACGTGCCGTCGGTCTGGAACCATGCGCCGTGGTGCACGGCGGCGGTGCCCGGCGTCATGCGGTTGGTGACGTAGGCGGTCAGCTCCACCTCGCCGCGATCGCTGTACACGCGGCAGATGTCGCCGTCCTTGATGCCGCGCGCCTGGGCGTCGACGCCGGAGATCCACACAGCATGGCGATAGCAGTCCTCGCGCAGATAGGGGTTGTTGTCGTTGGAGGAGTGCTGACGATAGATGGATACCGGCGTCACCATCGACAGCGGGTACTTCGCAGCCTTCGGATTGTAGAAACCGTCGTTGGACGCATGCGCGATATCGGCGTCGAGGTAGCGCGGCTTCCACACGGGCATCGGCTCGAACTCCCCGCGCCAACGCAGCTTGGACAGGTCGTTGTTCTTCACGAAGGTGGACGAGAACTCGATCTTGCCGGTGGGCGTCTTGAACGGGCTCTCGCCGCGCTCGAGCACGTTCTTGAACGGGTAGAACGGCACGTCGATCTCAGTGCGCACAACGGGGTTCGCGTTGAGCTCCTCCCAGGTGATCTTGTGATCGTAGCCGAGGCACGCCATGAGCGTCTCGTTGTCGGCCCACTTCTCCACGGCCTCCTTGTAGATGGCTTCCTGAGCGTCGACCCAGTCCTCCCACGCCACGTCGCACAGGCGCGGGTTGTACTGGTCGCCCACGCCGAGACGGTTGGCGATCTGCGTCCACACCCACTCCTTGGAGCGCACTTCGCCGGGCATCTCCGCGCCGCGCGCGCAGAACGTGAAGTAGTTGCGCATGCCGTTCGGGCCGCTCACGAAGCGCTGGTGGCCGTACATGTACTCGTCCATGCCCTCGAACTGCCACACGGGCGCCGGCAGGATGATGTCGCAGAGCTCGGCCGTCGCCTGGTTGAGATGCCACTGGAAGCCCCAGTTGAACTCAGTATCAGCCATGCCGGCGAAGCGTTTGTTCACGTTGGAGTGGTTGTTGGCGTAGTTGTTCTCGAAGATGATCATCTGGATGTTCGGCAGCGGCGCGTCATCAGACGGCGAGCCGATCATGCGGCGGAAGTCAGCCTCGGACAGGCGCCCCTCCCAGTAGTCCTTCTGGTTGGCGAGGATCTCAGTGAGGCAGTTGTTGTTGAACAGCACCGGCACCTTGTAGCCGCCGAGATCGCGGCCGAAGTCGGCGCGCGGCGCGGGCACGCGACCCGGGGTGGGCAGGCAGGCGCCGCTCTCGCAGCCGCCGGCGCATGCGATGTTGCCGGTCATGGCCTGGAGCAACATGGCAGCTGCCGCGCTGTAGTCGCCGAGATGGCGTTTGGCGCAGGAGTAGAAGTACTGCAGGTGGACTGGCTTGGTGGTGCCGTAGAGGCGCGCGAACTCGCGGATGGTCTCAGCCGGCACAGCGCAGATGGGAGCCGCCCACTCAGGCGTCTTCTTGAGGCCGTCCTCGCCTTCGCCCATCACGTAGGCGCGCCACTCCTCGAAGCCCTCGGGCTCGACCCACTGCTCGACGAACTCGTGGTCGATGAGGTCCTCTTCATAGAGCACCTGCGCGACAGCCAGCATCATGGCCAGGTCAGTGCCAGGACGGATGGGAATCCACTGATCAGCGAGAAGCTCGGCGGACTGGGTGTAGCGCGGGTCGATGACGATGGTCTTGCAGCCGTACTCATGCGCAAGCTGCATGTAGTACGACGTCGGGCCGAACCATGCGACCACCGGGTCCATGCCCCACATGACGAGGAGCTTGGAGTTGAAGATGTCAGACGCCTCGAAGCCGGGCAGGTTGTCCGCCAGCCCCTTGGCGCACTTGGGCATGTCCACGCCGATGTGGAATATCTCGCCGGCGGCGTGCCCCGAGCAGGAATGCTCGCCCCAGGCGCCGAAGCCCGCCTCCCACCAAGGAGCCAGCGGGAAGCCGTTCTTCCCGAAGCTCGGGTACTGGGAGTGGAAGATGCCGTAGGGGCCGTACTTCCCCTTGATCTCGATCATCTTCTCCGCAATGGTGTCAAGCGCCTCCTCCCAGCTGATCGGCACGAAATAGCCGTTGCCGGCGCCCTTCTTGCCCACGCGCTTCATGGGATGCAGAAGGCGCGTCTCAGCGTAGAGCTCCTGCTTCCAGGCATGCCCCATGGCGCAGGGACGCATCTGGACGTTGCCCTTCCAGATGTTGTCCCAACCGCAGTCCTCACGGCTGTCGTTCTTGTTGACGGAGTCATCAGCCTCTATGGCGATGATCTTGCCGTCCTTCTCATGGCACCGCAAGATGCACGCCGAGTCCCAGCAGCCATTCGCCGGGCACGACGTGTAGAAGATGCGCTCGCCCTCGCGGCGCGCGCGGCTGGCCTCGATGATGGCTTGTTTGTCCATCAGCCCCTCCTCGTCTGTTCTCTCGCTTGTCGACAGGCAAGGAAAAACGGGCAGCTTATGAGAGACTGAGGCCTTCGCCCCACGCTTCGCTCGCCCGCGTCCCCTTGCTACGCGTCTAATCGAAGATACGCCCCTGACCAGGTAGTTGGCATGCCGCTCACCGACTCGCCGTCACAGTTTCCAACATGGGGCGTAAAGGAGCCAACCATGCAGGTTTTTCTTACGCTCTCTGCAAGAAAAACCTGCACCGACTTGCTGAAATCATCTGGACATATGTGGTTTGAGTGTGATCAAATTAATGTATAGCTGTACCCTCTTCTGAGGGCTTGGCAAGGTCTCTTGCGCAGTTTGCGAACCCAGAGGGGAGGGGTAAGCATGCTTTTCGATGACATTCAGGTTCTCATCGTACTCTCGGAGTCCAAAAGCCTCTCGCAAGCCGCCGAGCAGCTCTACATGTCGCGTCCCGGCCTGTCTCAAAAGATTGCCACCATCGAGAAGAAGTTCGGCAAGAAGCTGTTCGACCGTTCTCCTTCCGGCATCAGCATGACACCGGAAGGCGAGCTCGTGGTGAAGTTCGCCCGCAACACCGCCGAGCTCGAGCGCGTACTCGCCTCGCAGCTGGCCGCCATCGACGAGCACTTCAACGCCACGATCAAAGTGGGCATGTGCCTGAACGACGGCGTGGCGCTGCTGCCGCGCCTCGTTGCCGGCTACCTGCGCGACGTGCAACCGGGAGCCCGCGTGCACCTTGACGCGGCATACGAGCCCGAGCTGGTGGCGAAGCTGCATGCAGGCGAGCTTGACTTCGCGCTTCTGGAGAACTGGCCAATGGAGGCGGGGCTCGTCAGCGAAGTGCTCGGATACAAGAAGCTCATCTTCATCGGACCGAACAAGCCGCCCTACAACCAGGTCATGCATCCTCTGCCCATCGAGACGCTCCTCAAGTGGCCCATGATCATCTACGAGTGGGATTCGGGGCGCCACATGGTGGGCAACCGCCACTTCCGCGAGCGCTACGGCCTGTCGCTGCAGAACCACAACATGATCGCATGCTTCGACACGCATGAGGCCATGGTGGAGGGCGTGCGCGCAGGTCTCGGATGGTGCAGCATCCCCGATTGCATCTACGCGCGCTGCAAAGACGACCCTGACATCGTGCGCTTCAAGGTGGCAACTGCGCCCATGTGGTACCCCGTGTCGCTGGCCTGGAGCTCTGAGCACGTCTTGCGCGACGAGGCGCGCGCGTTCATCAACTACATCTACGCCAACCTACCCGAAGGCTACTTCACCAAGGACGTCAGCGCCTATATCAACTCCTAAGGGCGGGAACAGCGCGAAACGAAGGTAGGCTGCGGGAACAGGGAACCCGTCAGGCAACTGCGTCGAGGAAACGCACTGCAGTGCTGTACTCAGTTGTTAGATTTTCTTACAGATTATCGCAAAATCTGATAGAATTTCTCTCAGATTGATGGCCACGATGAGAGGAACGCGCCTTGAATTCGATTGACGCCACCATTCGCATGCTTTTGGATGACTTCCGGCAAACCATCCTGCCGTCCGTGTCGCGGGAGATCATCTCGCGCGATTTGTCCCTCGGCAAAATCACCCCGCCGAAGGTGGGAGGAACCGCGAAGGCCGTCGTCGGCATGAGGCGGTCGGGGAAGACGTTTCGCCTCTACCAGGAAATCCTGCGCATCGTTGACAGCGGCGTCGACCTGGGCAGGATCTGCTACCTCAACTTCGATGACGATCGCCTCAGGCCTTACGCCGGCGACCTCATAAGCCGCACGCTCGAGATCTTCTTCGAAGACAACCCGGACGCACGAAGCAAGGGCGCTTACGTGTTCTTTGACGAGATCCAAGATGTTGAAGGCTGGGGCATCACCCTGCGGCGCATCCTCGACACCGAAAAGGTATCGCTCTACGTCACGGGGTCATCCTCCCGGCTGCTCGCCGAAGACATCGCCACCGAGTTCCGCGGGCGGTCCATCGCCTACGAGCTGCTCCCGTTCAGCTTCCGCGAATACCTGCGCGCCCTCGGCCTCGAGCCCCAAAGCGCACGCGAGCTCAGCAACAAGGAGACCGCCTCGCGCCTCAGC
Source organism: Adlercreutzia sp. ZJ242 (assembly GCF_011038995.1). NCBI lineage: Bacteria > Bacillati > Actinomycetota > Coriobacteriia > Eggerthellales > Eggerthellaceae > Adlercreutzia > Adlercreutzia sp. ZJ242. The sequence continues at coordinate 5,601 of NZ_JAAKEE010000044.1, read as the reverse complement.
GGCATGCTCAAGCGCTACCTCGTCGAGGGAGGGTTTCCCGCCGCGCTCGGCCTCGACGACGCCGAGCGCGTCCAGCTGCTCCAGAGCTACGTCCAGCTCACCGTCGCGCGCGACGTCGTCGAAAGAAGCCGGCTGTCGAACGCGGCGTACGCACGCAACCTCGCCAGAACCGCTGTCACGTCAAGCGCGCGCGACGTGTCCATAAGCCGCCTTGACAACAAGGGCAAAGCGCGCGGATACACCCCTGGCAGGGCGAAGATCGCGGAGATCCTCGACGCGTTCGAAGACGCCCACCTCGTCTACCAGGCGTACGACTTCAGCTACTCCGCACAGAAGATCAGGCTCGGCGGCCTCAAGCTCTACGCCAGCGATCCCGGCATGTACTGGTCGATCATCCCCGCCTCGAACGACGGGCTCTCCTTCGCCCTCGAAACGGCCGTTTACCTTGAGCTGCGCCGCCGCAGAAAGGCCGGGCGCCTCGGCGACGTCGCCATGGTCAAGCTCCCGTCAGGAAAGGAGATCGACTTCATCGAGGGCGATGCCTTGGCCGAGAGCGCCTATCAGCTCGTGCAGGTGAGCTGCTCGATGGAAGACGCCCCTACGCGCAAACGCGAGGTCAGCGCGCTTGAAGAGGGAATGGCGCAGTTCGGCTGCGGCGAGGGGGTCATCGTCACCCTCAACGAGGAGTCGGAGATCTCCGCGAAGGCGGGGACGATCCGCGTCATCCCCGCCTGGAAATGGCTCCTGCAAGAATCATAAGCGCTGGTCAGCACCATGCTGCTGAGCTGGCAGCCTCCCCTCTTGAGCCTGCCAGCTCAGCGCTTCTATCATTCTCTATCATCTTTCAATAATGAGGGATTCGACGCTGAAGAGGACAGGATGCTTATCAGCCTATCCCGCCGCAAGGGCGTTTTTACTCAATATACTGAGTAAAATCACTCAATAGGGCGAGCGCTCCCCCTGCATCTTCTGCGCCGGGCGCTCAAGGGACCCGGGCACGATGCGGGCTATGGCGTCGGAGGGGATGCGCGTCTGGATGAGCTGGAGGGTTCGCAGGATGGACGCGAGCAATCATGTCCGGCCCTACGCCGCTGTTCGCAAAGAGCCCGACCGCGCAAACCGAGCGACGGCTTGGTGAAAGAGGCTCGCCACACGCTGCGCGCAAACGCTTCCAAGCGCGAGCTATTCGCGGTTTCTCAGGTATTCGCCCAGATAGGGAACGACAAGCTCAAGCTCTCCCCTCCGCTCGCTCGCAACGACCCCCGCCTCGATCAGGCGCGCGCGATATGACTGGACGTATCCCGCCGAGACGCCGAGACGCGCCTGGATGTCGGACACCTTGCTGGGCCCCTCGTCAACGGCCATGGCTTCGAGGAACTTCACGTCCGTGTCGGAGAGCGGCTTGAGCGTCGTAGCGAACACGTCCGCCTCCAGGTCTCGCTTCGCGCTTGCAATGGCATCGGACACCATGCCGTCGTCGATAGACGCCGACCCTGCGGAGTATTCCTCAAGATAGTACCCGACGAGCTGCAGCAGGTAGGGAAAGCCCCTCGTCGCGCTCACGGCCTCGTCGAGAAGCTCCGAAGGGAACTCCTTCCTCAACGCGTTGAAGGTGAGCCTGTAGTACACGCGGATGGGCTCAAGCGAGAGCGGCTCGAGGCGCACCTTGCGCGCACGGTTGAGGAACGTGAGAATGTTGTCGTTGAGCACGCTCGACACCGCCGTGGGCAGCCCCGCCATGACGATGGCGATGTTCTTCCCCTCTCCCACGAGATGCTGATAGGTCGTCGCCAAAGTGCGCATGTCATCGGTGTTCGCCTGCACCTCGTCAATCAAAAGGAGGATTCCCTTGTCGTTCTCAGCGAGCTTGTCGCACAGCAGCGACAGCTTGGTGCGAAAACCGTAGTTGCTTGCCACCTCGTCGCTGAACGTCAAGCCGAAGGAAAAGCCGAGCGCGCCCGCGTTGAAGCCCTTGATCTTCGACTTTCGCTCTTTGACGAACGGCGACCCCTTGATCTGCACCGTTTCGACGATCTCGTCAAGCATGTTCGCGCTCGCTGCGACGCGCGCGGCGATGAAGCCCCTGTCAAGCGCCTGATCGGCTATCTCGAGAAGGAGCGCCGTCTTTCCCATGCCGCGCTGCCCGATGACAAGCGTGGCCCTGTCGCGATGGCCGGGGCGCATGCCGAGGCCGGAGAGAATGCCCTCGGTCACCGCCTCCCGCCCGACGATCTTGTCAGGCTTGTTCCCAAAGGAAGGCTGGAAAACGGTATCTGAGGCCATGTCGCTCATCCCTTCCGAATGTCTGTCAGCTCGGCACTTCTATCAACTTCTATTATCTTCTATCATTTTCTATCATCTTTTATCAAGTTCTATCATTCTCTATCATTCTCTATCATTTTTTATCAATGAGGGATTCGACGCTGAGGAGGGCGGGGCATTTGGCAACCGCGTTTGTCAGCTCGCCCCGCTGCAAGGGCGTTTTTACTCAATATGCTGAGAAAATCACTCAATAGGATGGGTGTTCCCCTTGCTTCCCCTGAGCCTTCTGCACCGAGCGTTCAAGGGACCCGGGCGCGATGCGGGCTATGGCGTCGAAGGGGATGCGCGTCTGGATGAGCTGGAGGGCTCGCAGGATGGTGTCCACCTGGGCGATGGCGCCGGTGAGCGTCGCGTAGGCGTCGCCATCGTAGTAGGTCACGGTGACCACCTGCCCGCGCGCGAGCCGGGACAGCTGCTCTCCGAGCTCGCGCTGCTCCTCGTCCGTGAGCTCGCGACGCGGCTCGGGGACGCGCTCGCATGAGGCCAGCAGGTCGTAGTAGCCCTTGAGCGCGGCAAACGGCTTGAACTGGCGCGCGCGGTCGGGATGCGGCTTGCCGATGACGCGCCGCGCCGCCCGCTCGTCCAAACTCGCCAGCTCCACGTCCTCCGCCAGCACCATCCGCGCGCCTGCTTCGCGAGCAGCAGCGCTCCCATAAACAGAGGACGTGCGCGCTTCGCAGCCGGCGGGCTCGTGCGCTCCGCGACCAGCGGCAGCCGCAGCGTCCGCGCCCCCGTTCGCAGCAGCCCCTTCGCGACGATCAGCCATGGTGGCCTCCCACCATCTCGTTGCGCTCGCGCCCCGTGGCCTTCTCGCGCAGGCTCACGCCCTTGAACAGGGCGTTCTTGCCGAACTTCCGCTTCACGGCCAGAATCGCCTCCTGTCGGCGACGCTCCTCGGCCTCCGCCTCCACGTCGGAGAACAGGTTGTAGGTGGCAAGCTCCTCGGGCACGAGCCCTCCGAACGCCAGGTTCACGCGCTTGACCATCTTGACAGGGTCGACGATCTCGTCATACAGCGCGTCAAGGTACGCCATGAGCTTAGCCAGCGAGTTCGTTCGCTCGGGCAGCTTGCGGCTCGCGTTCGCATGTTCGCCGCTTCCCTTCGCATACCCCACCGCCAGCGAGACGCGGTCGGTCACCACGCCCCTCTCCACCAGCTCGAGCACCGTGGCGTCCACCATCTCGTGCAGCACCATGCGGCCTTCCTCGAACGTGTAGTCGCACGGCAGCACCTGGCCGTTGCCGAGCGAGGTGGACTCCGGCTCATAGGCCTTGATCTCGGCGATGGTGCACGGCTCCACGCCCCACGCGTGGTCGATGAGGAACTCCGCGTTCGCGCCGAACTCCTGGTACAGCACGTCGACGTCCATCTGCGTGACGCCGAACAGGTCGAACACGCGGTACTTCGCCAGCCGCCGCGCGATGCCGGGGCCGATGTTCCAGATGTCGGTGATGGGCCGGTGGTGCCAGATGGTCTCGCGGAAGCTCGCCTCGTCCAGAAAGCCGATGCGGTCAGGCGCGTGCTTGGCCGTGACGTCGAGCGCGAGCTTCGCCAGAAACAGGTTGGGGCCCACCCCTGCCGTGGCGGGGATGCCCGTCTCGGCCATCACGGCGCCCATGAGCAGGTTGGCGAACCCGCGCGCGTCCAGGCCGTACAGGCTCAGGTACGCCGTCGCGTCGATGAAGCACTCGTCGATGGAGTAGGCGTGGATGTCCTGCGGGCTCACGTAGCGCAGGTACACCCGGTAGATCTCGGCCGACACCTCCATGTAGCGCCGCATGTGCGGCTTCGCGACCTCGAACTGCACGCCCTCGGGGATCTCGAACAGGCGGCAGCGGTTGCGGATGCCGAGCGCCTTCATGGCGGGCGTGATGGCCAGGCAGATGGTGGTCTGGCTGCGCTCGGGATCGGCCACCACGAGGCGCGTGGTCATGGGGTCAAGCCCGCGCGCCACGCACTCCGCGCTCGCGTAGAACGACTTGAGGTCGATGCAGACGTAGGTGCGCGCTAGCTCCATAAGCGCACTTCGGGCTCGAGGCGCACGCCTTCGCTTTCGTAGACGCGCTGCTGCACGTCGGCGATGAGCTGCAGGACGTCAGCCGCCGTGGCGCCGCCGGCGTTCACCACGAAGCCCGTGTGCTTCGTCGACACCTGCGCCCCGCCGACTTGATAGCCGCGCAGCCCCGCATCCTGGATGAGCTTGCCCGCGAAGTAGCCCTCCGGCCGCTTGAACGTGGAGCCCGCGCTCGGCATCTCGAGCGGCTGCTTTTCGGCGCGGCGCTGCGCCAGGTCATCCATGCGCGCGCGGATGGCCACCGGGTCGTCTGCGGCCAGCTGCAGCTCAGCGCCGAGTACCACGTAGCCCGCGTCCATCATCATGGAGTGGCGGTACGACCACGCGGCTTTCTCGGCGGGCACATCCACCACGTCTCCCGCGGGCGTCAGGCAGCGCACGCGCACGGCCACGTTTTTGAACTCGCCGTCGTAGGCGCCCGCGTTCATGACGGCCGCACCCCCCACGGTGCCGGGGATCCCGCTGGCGAACTCGTAGCCCGCCAGGCCCGCCGCGCACACCGCCTCGGCCACGTCGGCGTTCGACGCGCCCGCCTGCGCGATCACCCGCCCGCCGTCGCACACCTCGATGCGCGCGAAGTTCGCCGCCAGCTTCATCACCACGCCGCGCACACCCGCGTCAGCTGCGAGCACGTTCGAGCCCAGCCCCAGCACGCGCCACGGCACCTCGTGCGCACGGCAGAGCGCCACCACGTCGCGCACCTGCTCCTCGGCCTCGGGCAGCACGAGCCACTCGGCCGGCCCGCCGATCGCAAACGTCGTGTGCGCGTGCAGCGGCTCCTCTGCCAGCACGCCCTCCGCGCCCACGATGGCGCGCAACTCATCAGGAAACATTCCGCTCTCCTTATGCCCTTGCAAAAAATCTCAGCATTTTTGGCAGAAATCTTCAGTTCTTTGTCAATCTCTCGGACTTCTTCTTGGCGAAGACGGCACGCTGCTTTTCCTGAGCTGGGGTTTTGCCGGAGCGCGTCATGCCCTTAGGCGCAACGGGCTCCTGAAGGCGCGCTTGGAGGCATGGAATTGACAAAGAACTGAAGATTTCTGCCATTTTCTCGCGATAATTCTGCACGGGGGCTCTCCGCAGTCCGACCGCAGCCGCGTCATGGCCCGCAGCCGCAGCCCCCACGCACCGCCAGCCGCAGGTCGCCGGCCGCGCCTGCGGCCCGCGCCGCCAGCCCGCGCAGCAGCAACCCCGCGCCCGCAGC
>NZ_JAAKEE010000043.1:0-20227 GCF_011038995.1 Adlercreutzia sp. ZJ242 | reverse complement strand
CAGGCGCGAACGGCGGCGCGGGCGCGCAGGGCACGGGCGCACAGGGCGCACAGGGCGCCGCCAACCCGGCGGGCGCAGGCGCGCAGGGCGCGCCAAGCCCCGCGAGCTCCGCCTCCGCCTCAGCAGCCGCCAACCCCGCCCCCGCCGCGAGCGGTGATGCCGCGTGACGCGCCGCAACATCGAGCTTCTGCTCCTCGTCATAGCCGCGCCCCTCGTCATCGTGCTGTTCGCCATGATGGTGGTCACCGGCGGCCAGGAGCTGTCCTTCAACACCCTCGGCGTGCCCATCGGCATCTTCGCCGCTTTCGTGATAGCCCACCTCGCCGTGCGCAAGCTCGCGCCCGAGGCGGACCCGGCGCTTCTACCCATCACCTTCGCGCTGTCGGGCATCGGCATCGCGTTCGTCACGCGCCTGGCGCCCGACCTGGCATCGCGCCAGCTCCTATGGCTGTTCGCAGGCGTCGCCTGCATGGTCGTGGTGCTCGCCGTCGTGCGCAACCTCGACAAGCTCGCGCACTACAAGTACACGCTCATGATCGCGGGCGTGCTGCTCCTGCTCGCGCCCATGCTCCCCGTCGTCGGCACCGAGATCAACGGCAGCCGCCTGTGGCTGCAGGTGGGGTCGTTCTCGTTCCAGCCCGGCGAGATCGCCAAGATCTGCATCGTGCTGTTCCTCGCAGCCTACCTCGCGCAGAACCGCGAGATGCTCTCCGTGTTCACCTGGGACGTGGGCCCCTTCCGCCTGCCCTCGCTCCCCACGCTCATACCCCTGCTCGTCATGTGGGCGCTCGCGTTCGTCATCGTCGTGCTCGAGAAGGACCTCGGCTCGGCGCTCGTGCTGTTCACCGTGTTCCTCGTGATGCTCTACGTGGCCACGGGCAAGAAGCTCTACGTGGCCGTGGGCGCCCTGCTCGCGGGCGCGGCCGCCGTGGTGCTGTGGATGGGCTTCACCCACGTGCAGCAGCGCGTCGACATCTGGCTCGACCCCTTCGCCGACGCCTCGGGCGCCGGCTACCAGGTGGTGCAGGGCATCTACTCCATGGCCGACGGCGGGCTGTTCGGCGTCGGCATCGGCCGCGGCATGGCCGACCTCATCCCCTACGTGGAGAACGACTTCATCTTCGCCGCCATCGCCGAGGAGACGGGGCTGCTCGGCGCGGCGGGCGTGCTGCTTTTGTTCCTCTGCTTCGCCATCCGCGGCATCCTCACCGCGGCGCGCGCGAAGTCCGACGTCAGCTCGTTCACCGCAGCGGGCCTCACCTCCATCATCGTGCTGCAGGCGTTCATCATCGTCGGCGGCGTCACGCGCCTCATCCCGCTCACGGGCATCACGCTGCCCTTCGTGAGCCAGGGCGGCTCGTCGCTTCTGGCGGGCTTCATCATCCTGGGCCTGCTTCTGCGCTGCGGCGACGAGGGCACCGGCCTCGGCAAGGAGATGGCGAGCGCCACCTCCACGTTCTCGGCGAACAGCGTGCTCGGGCGCGTGTCGCTCGGCAAGAACCTCACGGGCGCGATCATCGTGTTCTCGGTGATGTTCGCGCTTCTGGTGGCGAACATCACGATGATCATGGTGGTCCAGGCCAAGGACTACCAGAGCATGCCGGGCAACGGGCACACGCTCGCGCGCGAGTCTCAGACCGAGCGCGGGACCATCTCGACCTACGACGGCGTGGTGCTCGCCCAGTCCGTGAAGGGCGACGACGGCTCCTACACGCGCCTCTACCCCGCCGGCGAGCTGGCCTCGCACGTGGTGGGCTACGCCTCCGAGCGCTTCGGCACCAGCGGCATCGAAGCCGCCTACAACGACACGCTCAAAGGCCAGGAGAACTACGCCACCTGGACCGACGCCATCAACTCGCTCGCGGGCGTGAGCACGCCGGGCAACGACGTCGCCCTCACGCTGAACTCGAAGATCCAGCAGGCCGCCCAGGACGCGCTGGCCGGCTACACCGGCGCCTGCGTGGTCATGGACCCCGAGACGGGCGCGGTGCTCGCGCTGGCCTCCTCGCCCACCTACGACGCCTCCGCCATCGAGGACCTCCTCGCCGCCGCGAGCTCCAGCGACTCCGACTCGAGCGCGCTGTTCAACCGCGCCACGCAGGCCGTCTACGCACCGGGCTCCACCTTCAAGATGGTCACGCTGGCCACCGCGTTGGAGGACGGGGTGGCGGAGGAGGACACCACGTTCAACTCGCCCGGCAGCATGGAGATCGGCAACGCCAAGGTGACCAACTTCGACGAGCGCGCCTACGGCACCATCACGCTGGCGCGTGCCACCGAGCTCTCCTCGAACACCGTGTTCGGCCAGCTCGGCGAGCTCATGGGCCCCGAGCGCCTCGTAGCCGGCGCCGAGGACTTCGGCTTCAACCAGGACATCGACTTCGACCTGCCGCTGTCCACCTCGCTCATGCCCGACCCTGAGGACATGACCACGTGGGAGACGGCGTGGGCTGCCGCGGGCGAGCCCGTCGGCGAGAGCAGGACGGCCAGCCATCCGAGCCCGGCCGGCCCGCAGGCCACCGTGCTGGAGATGGCGCTCGTGGGATGCGCCATCGCCAACGACGGCACCATCATGCAGCCCTACCTGGTGGACGGCGTCTACAACGCCAACGGCGAGCGCAGCTTCACGGCCAAACCCGCCAAGCTCATGCAGGCCGTCACCGCGAGCACCGCGCAGCGCACGCTCGAGGTGCTCAAGGGCGTCGTGTCGCGCGGCACCGGCGCCGAGGCCGCCATCCCCGGCATCACCGTGGCAGGCAAGACGGGCACCGCCGAGTCCGCGGGCAAGCAGGACAGCAGCTGGTTCGTGGGCGTCGCACCCGCCGAGAGCCCGCGCGTGGTGGTGGCGATCACGCTCGAGGAAGTGGGGAAGTCCGCCTCCGCAGACGCGCAAGCGCGTTTGGTGCTGCAAACCGCGCTTTCGGTGCAAGGAGTTTTATAGATAACCGTGAAATGGTGCGATGACGCGCGATGCCCCCGCTACAATGGGGTATGCTGGCTGAAATCGCATTACAACGCAGCTGAGACGTACGAAGAATGTGAGCAAAAGGAGCGACTAAGGTGGCAACACAAGGACCAATGACCGGCAGGGTCTTCAGCGGCCGTTATCAGATCAATGATCGCATCGGCATCGGCGGCATGGCAGAGGTCTACCGTGCGCAGGACAACGTGCTCGGCCGATCGGTCGCCGTCAAGGTGATGCTGCCCCAGTACGCCGCCGACCCGGACTTCACGCGCCGCTTCCGCCAGGAGGCCGCCGCCGCGGCCAACCTGCAGAGCCCCTACATCGTCAACGTGTACGACTGGGGCCAGGATGACGACACCTACTTCATCGTCATGGAGTTCGTGCGCGGCTCCGACCTCAAGACCGCCATCCAGCAGCGCGGCGCCATCAGCCAGCGCAAGGCCGCGGAGATCGGCGCGCAGGTGTGCCAGGCGCTCACCGTGGCGCACAACCAGGACATCATCCACCGCGACATCAAGCCGCAGAACATCATGGTGCAGCCCGACGGCAACGCCAAGGTGATGGACTTCGGCATCGCGCGCGCGAAGAACTCCGTGAACGACCAGACCTCCTCGGTCCTGGGCACGGCGCACTACATCTCGCCCGAGCAGGCGCAGGGCAAGGAGCTCACCGCCGCGAGCGACATCTACTCGCTCGGCATCGTGCTGTACGAGGCGACCACCGGCAAGCTCCCCTTCGACGGGCCCGACGCCGTGGGCGTGGCCCTCAAGCAGGTGAAGGAGTACCCGCCCGCCCCGAGCGAGGTCAACCCCGACATCGACCCGGCGCTCGAGGACATCATCCTCACGGCGCTCGAGAAGAACCCGGCCGACCGCTTCGCCACGGCGAACGACATGCGCCTGGCGCTCAACGACTTTCTGGCCGGGCGCGCCGTCAGCGTCGCCGGCGGCCGCAACAACTTCACCGAGGCGCAGACGCGCGTGATCGGCCCCGTGGCCGGGGGCGGCGCCGTTCCCGTCGACGCCACGCAGACCATGCCCACCGTGGGCGGCACGGGCGGACATGCCGGCGGCGCCAGCTACGGCGGCTCCACGAGCTACCGCGCCGAGCCCCCCAAGAAGTCGAAGCGCGGCGCTATCATCGCGCTGGTGGCGGTGCTCGCCATCGCGCTGGTGGCGGGCATAGCGTACGCCTTCATGAGCAGCGAGGGAGACAAGGGCACGCCAGTGCCCAACGTGGTAGGCTCGACCTACGAGCAGGCCGTCGAGACGCTTGAGGGCGCCGGCTTCGAGGTGGGCGCGCCCAACTACACCTACGACGCGTCAGTCGAGGAGGGCCTGGTCATCAGCCAGAGCCCGAAGGCCGAGGAGAGCAAGCCCGCAGGCACCAAGATAACGCTGACCATCTCGCAGGGCACCGAGCAAATCACCGTGCCTGACCTGCGCGGATGCACGCTCGAGCAGGCGAAGAGCAAGGTGGGCAGCAACTTCACCATCAACTACACGGGCAGCCAGAACTCCTCGGAGTACGAGAAGGACCACATCATGATCCAGAGCCCCGCGGCCGGCGACAAGGCTGACAAGGGCTCGACCATCGACTACGTGATGTCGCTCGGCCCTGAGGACATCACGGTGCCCAACGTGATCGGCTACGGCGAGTCGGGAGCCCTCGGTGCGCTTCAGGACGCGGGCCTCAAGGTGACCACCAAGTACGCGTACTCGGATGACGCGCCGGCGGGCCTCGTGATCGACCAGAGCCCGAGCGCGGGGTCGAAGGTGGAGGACGGCGCCTCGATCACCATCACGGTGTCGAAGGGCGAGGATCCGTCGAAGAAGCCGCCCACGCCCTCCTCCTCGAGCAGCGCCTCCAGCAGCGCGAGCAGCAGCGCCTCCAGCAGCGCGAGCAGCGCTGCGGCAGCGGCCAACAACGCCCGCTCCAACGGAGGCGACCAGGGCTAGCGCCGCGCAAGAGCCGCAAGAGACATAGCGCATGACGAAGGGGAGCCGCACGATGTGCGGCTCCCCTTTTCGCTCCTATAAGGCCCTGCCCCCACCAGGAGGATGAACCCACCTCAAAAGGTGGGTGCTCGCAGCTGGCCTCCTGGCTTTCGCGTCAACGGACGCGAATCTCCATTCCACCCGCTATCTTGAGCTCCCTCAATCATATTCATCGGTCCATCGCAAAATATGGCGGAAGCAGAACCTGACTTCAGTATAGGCAAACAACCTCGCATGAAAAGTCTTGACAAAGTAACAACTACTCGGCAGGGAACCTCAGGATGAACGTCGTCCCGTGCCCCAGCTCGCTCTCTACCACGATGGTGCCGCCGTGGTAGAGCACGGCGTGCTTCACGATGGCGAGGCCGAGGCCCGTGCCGCCCGTCTCCTTCGAGCGGCTCTTCTCCATGCGGTAGAAGCGCTCGAAGATCTTCTCGTGCTTGTCGGCGGGGATGCCCGGGCCCGTGTCGGTCACGCGCACGACCACCTGGCGCTGCGCGTGCGCCGCACTCGCTGCCGTCGCTGCGCCCGCATGCGCTGCAGCAGCGCCCCCCAGCGCCGGCGAGGCCGCGCCCGCATGCGCTGCACCCTCCCCTTCGCCAGCCGCCGCGCCCGCGAGCGGCGCGCCTTCCTCCTCACAGACGACCACCTTGACCGAGCCGCCCGCATGGTTGTAGCGGATCCCGTTCTCGATCAGGTTGTACGCCATCTCCTCCACGAGCGTCTCGTTGCCGCGCATGACCGCGCCGGTCCCGCTCACCTCCACGCTCACGTCGTGCTCGTTGGCCAGCATCGTCAGGCGGCCCGCTGCGCGCCTCGCCACGCCGAGCACGTCCACAAGTACCATCGCCTCGTGCTCGAGCGGCGTCTGCACCTCGTCGAGGCGCGAGAGCGTGAGCACGTCGTTGATCAGCGAGCGCATGGCCTGCGACTCGGAGTAGATGAGACCCGCGAACCGCGCCGTGTCCTCGGGCGGCACCAGGCCGCTCTCCATCAGCTCGGCGTAGCCGGAGATCACCTGCAGCGGCGTCTTCATCTCGTGCGACACGTTCGCGGAGAAGTCGCGGCGCAGGCTCTCGGCGCGGGCGAGCTCCTCGTTCTGCGCCTTCAGCTGGCGCTGCTGCTCGTCGATGCGCACCAGAAGCGGGCTCATCTCCTCGTAGATCTCGTTCTCGAGCGGGTCAGAGAAGTCAAGTGCGTCGATGGGCTTCATGATGCGCCGCGTGAGCAGGCGCGACAGCATGAGCACGAGCAGCGCCGCCACCGCGAAGGCCGTGACGACGGGGACGATCAGGCCGCCCGCGAAGGCCAGCAGCGACTCGCGCGACTCCGACAGGCGCACGACCGACCCGTCATCGAGGAGCACCGCCGCGTACACGGTGTCGGTGCCGAGCGTCTCGGAGAAGCGCGTGACGGCGCCTTCGCCCGAGGCCTCCGCGGCCTGCACCTCGGGACGGCTGGCGTGGTTGGGAAGCGTGGACGCGTCGGGCGTCGAGCTGTCGAAGAGCACCACGCCGTCAGGGTCGATGAGCGTGAAGCGCACGAGCCCCGCGAACTGCTCCTCCAAGGTGGAGAGGTTGCTCCCGCTCGACGCCTCGTTCAGGTACACCGCTGCGTTGCGCGCCTGCGACATCAGGCGCATCTCGCCGTCGCGCTCGAACGACACGTAGTAGATGCTCGTGAGCACGACCGACATCACCGCGATCACGCACAGCGTGAACACCAGAACCGTTGAGAAGATCTTGCCCGAGAGGCTCCGCGTGCCGCGGCGCGACGTGGTCATGAGACCCTACTCGATGACCCTCAGGCAGTAGCCCACGCCGCGCACCGTGCCGATGAGCAGGTCAGCGCCTTCCTTCGCGCGCGCGAGCTTCTGGCGCAGCGTCTGGATGTGCACGTCAACCGTGCGCGTCTCGCCCACGTACGTGACGCCCCACACGTCCTCGAGCAGCTGGGCGCGCGTGAGGACGTGCCCGCGGTTGCGCATGAGGGCGTGCAGGAGGTCGAACTCCTTGAGCGTGAGGGACACGGGGGTGCCGCCCACCACCACGGTGCGCGCGGCGGGCGAGAGCACGATGGGGCCGACCGAGAGCTCGCCCTCGGGCTCGCCCGCCGTGGCCTGCGCCTGCTGCTGCGTCTGCGCGCGGCGCAGAAGCGCGTTCACGCGCGAGACGAGCTCCATCATGCCGAAGGGCTTGGCGAGGTAGTCGTCGGCGCCTGCGTCGAGGCCGCACACGGTATCGTACTCGGTGCCCTTCGCGGTGAGCATCATCACCGGCAGCGTGGAGGTGGACTCGTCGGCGCGCACGCGGCGCAGGATCTCGAGCCCGTCAATGTCGGGCAGCATGATGTCGAGCAGGATGAGCTCGGGGACTTCCTCGCGGCATGCGGCGAAGAACTCGTCGGCATGGGCGAACCCTCGCGCCTCGAACCCCGCCTGCTTGAGCGCGTAGACGGTGAGGTCGCGGATGTTGGTGTCATCTTCAACGTAGTAGATCATTTCGCCATTGTAACGCGCCCCCGCGAGGAAACCCCGCCCATCCGCATCAAATTTGGGTAAAAGTTTGCAAGCCGAGAATGAAGCGAGAACGAAGCGAGGGACTTCTACACGAAAGCAAGCGCCTAAGCCCGCGCCGTCATCAACGAGAAGGCCTCTTCGACAGATCGATCAATATCTTCAGGCGCAAACTTCGAGCCCTTGATTCGGCTGACACAACTCTTTAGCGTATCCCGATTGGCTCTGGCACCTAGCTTTTTCATTACGAAACATGACGTAGTGAGCAGTTCTAGATCACGAGGAGATCGGGATGAAAACTCATCGAAGACGCACTCAATAGCGGAAAAGTCCAGCTGCTCATCCCTCTTCTCAGAAGAAAGAGCCGCTTCACCTTCACGCGTCAGGCTCAAGAGATAAGAGCGGTTTTGCCGAGTGTAAGCAACCTGACCCGCTGAGGACAACTCACGAAGGTCATCATCAAGGGCTTTGGAGAACGGCCCATAGAGATGAATCTGATATTGATAGCCGAGATCCACGTCCCCCAGCGTCTCGATCAAATAAACGAGCTTCTGGAATTTTTTCTTCCCCAGATCATCAACCTTATGATCCTGGCCAAGAGAAGTGATATAGAGCAACTCGACATGTGCGACCATGAGACGATCTCCCTTCTATCACAGGCATTATAAATACTGGCAGAGCGCGCTTTCCACCTCATTGCGGTATTCGGAGGAAACATACAGACGTTTAATTGCAATTTCGTTATCTCTGAGGCTATCCAACAATACCGATTCCTCAAGCAAGGAAGACGGCCTCTTGCCGCTCTCGAACACAACGGGAATTCCCCGCTCATCTTCTAGCTCAGGTGATATTTTGTGCACCGGCTTTCTTGGAAAGTCGAGCATAAGATGATCGCCCAAATTCGCCTCGTCAATCGAATCTTTGCCTAGAAGAATAGTGCGAGCCTGCTTCTCGGCTAAGTTGTAGAGCTTTCGGCCTTCTCTCCCTGTATGCGGCTTTGAAGAGAATACGCAGTGCATGGTCTCCCGACCTAAGAACAACGAGGCCGGCTTGCTTACCTCACCTGAAGATAGCTCGCTCAATACTCGCATGTCATCCCATGCAAGATATTCCTCAACATCAAGAGGAAATGCTCCTTCTGGCAGTATCTCCTTGAGTGACGACACCAAACGCTTGTCAAGCAGCCTCCTTGTCTTATGGAAATACACCTGGATGAACATGAAGTATCGCGCGAGAACAAACTCTTCAACAGCCTGAACACCGTCAGCGGCTATGGCGAGCTTGAGCTGATCCTCGTTCTCTCCCTTGTAAACTGTGAAAGAGTCAACGAGGCGTCCTAAATCAAAGCTCCCGTAGTTCACCCCGCAGTAGTAGGAGTCCCGAAGAAGATAGTCCATCTTGTCACAGTCGAGCTCGCTGTCCATAAGGGACTTCAAGAAAGGAAACTCTGGCGATTGGTAGAGCTCGCTTAGGACATCATCTCCCGTGTAAGCGAGCCAAATGGCCTCAGGAGTGATTTGAAAATCGGAGCTGTATTCGTCATGAAACGATCGGTTAACCCTTTCGATCGCATTTCGCAGCTCAGGACTAAAGAGGATATCGCGAGTATAGTCCTCGTGAACTCTCCCCTCTCGGAAAAGGTCCTCAGAGGCATGTGAAAAAGGAGGGTGCCCCAGATCATGAGTAAGCCCCACGAGACGCAGCAGCTGTCGGTAGTAAGCTATTGCGGCTTTATCGCCCCCGAACAGATCGGGATTCTTCTCTAAAACTGAATCAAACACCCGTGAGGTTAAATGCATAACCCCTATAGAATGCCCGAAACGCGTATGCTCCGCTCCATGGTAGACCATATAGGTTGTTGCAAGCTGCTTTATTCTCCTCAAGCGCTGAAAAGCCCTCGTATCAATGATGGCGCATTCGTCTTCTGTAACATCGATAAGCCCATGAACAGGATCCCTAAAGCGAAGCATAAATCCCTCCCCCTTCCCAAGAGGAATTATAGAACATTTATTCTATATTTTCAAGATCCTTCTTTTTCGCTAAAGCCCCTTGACGCCCTTAATCTGACGGATCCTCTCAGCACAAGTCCACAATCTCTTCGATAGTCGGCTCGGACCCCTCGCAAGCGTCAAGCCTCTCGTCGACAGCGGCCATAATGGCATCAAATCGATCAAGAGGTTCGATCGCGCCTAACTCAATGCCGAAAAGATCATGCACCACATGAGGCGATTTAAGCTTGCAAGATTGATGAGCCTCGATGGGCGCCGCTTCCTTTTCAGGTTCGATGCGATCCCTGATAACGTCTGCTATTCCGCCGATGTCTGGCATGACCGCCTCCCCAGCATAGCTATGCTCACGACCACATCGTAGCAGCGTGCAAGCCCGCATGCCACCATTCCCAGAATCATCCATTCAATACGTTTCGCTACGCCAGATGCATTGGGAGAGAGCATCACCGTACGACTCAACAACCTTTCTTGAATACGTACTTACAAGACGCCTATCTTGGCGGCAACTCCAACCCGCGCAACGAAACGATGATGAAGATGTTCTCGCTCGTGTACGTCGGCGAATGCGCTGGCAGCGGCATGCCCAACATGGTGCAGAACTGGCTTGACGCCGGGCACAAGAGTCCCGTCCTGAGCGAGCAGGTCAATCCCGAGCGCTCGACCATCTTTCTTCCTCTCGAGAAATCGTCCACCTCAAGAAAAAGAAGACGAAAAGTGGCCTTCTGATTAAACATAAGGTTTGGCCAGTTGCCCCACACGAATTAAGACCCGAGGCGAGGGTCTCAAAGCACTACTTATGTTGTCAGTTTTGGCAGTTCTTGGTAAAATAGCGCAAGAGCGGATCCCGTGATAGGAGGCGTTAGCGATGGATGGCTCAACGGCAACAATTCCAGCAGCAACGTTGACTGACATGCAAGGCAATACGATAAAACTTGACAAGGCAGCATATGAATCGGTTGTAGCGTTCCTGCATGCGCTAGGGCTCTCCTCGGAGAGCGGCGAAGAGGCGGCGGACATGCGGCTTACCACGGGACAGGCAGCCGCCATCCTTGGAACCTCGCCTCGCACAGTCGCTCGCCTCATCGATTCCGGAAGGCTTCCTGGCTCTCGCTTGGGAACGGGCTACAGGTCAGTCATGCTTTCCGACCTCATGGCTTTCGACAATGAATCCAAGGCCGTAAGGCACGCCCACTTGGAGGATGCGCGCGTTGCGGCGGACAAGGCGGGAATGTACGGCGAGGAGTATTCAGGCAGCCTCTCCGCTTACCTGGACGGCCTTTCGTGAGCAGCCCGGGTAAAGTCTTTGTAGACGCCAACGTCCTCGTCTCCACATGGACGACGGACATTCTTCTTACGCTTGCCGAACGGGGATTTTTTGAGCCGCGATGGTCAGACAGGATCATGGAGGAGGCATGCGAAGCGCTTTGCGGGATGAACAGGGACAGGGGTTGGGTCACGAAGTACCTGGGCGAGATCGACGCAGCCTTTGAGTGCGCTGCCGTGGTGATCGAGGCTGGTGATCTGGACGGAATAGTGCTCCCTGACCCAAATGATCGTCATGTCGTCGCGGGCGCTGTTCTGGGAGGCTGCGGAGTTGTGATCACGTATAACCTGAAAGACTTCCCCGAGTCTTCGCTCGAGGGAGTGGGAGTTCGCGCAATACATCCTGATGACTTCATCATGAGGGTTGTTGAGGAGGATCCGGAAGGCGTTCTCTCAGCAGTAAGATCACTTGTTGCCGCAAAGAAGCATCCGCCCCGCACCATGACAGAGGAGATCGCGGGACTTCGGGCTGCAAGGCTCCTCAAATTCGCCGACTTTCTTGACAGGCGCACGAATCCTCGGGAATGATCGACGGACAACTGATTCCGCAGAGATCTGCCCCCGGCCTCGCCGCCCCATCAACCGTCTACGCCGTCGAGCAGCTGGGCGAGCGTGACGCCAAGCGC
The DNA here is from genome assembly GCF_011038995.1 of Adlercreutzia sp. ZJ242. Classification (NCBI taxonomy): domain Bacteria; kingdom Bacillati; phylum Actinomycetota; class Coriobacteriia; order Eggerthellales; family Eggerthellaceae; genus Adlercreutzia; species Adlercreutzia sp. ZJ242. Next base: position 8,792 of record NZ_JAAKEE010000043.1, on the reverse strand, counting down.
ACCCGCGAGGCGCGCGAGGTTGGCAAGCGTGACGTTGCGCCGCCCCGTCTCGATGGCGGCCAGCTGTGAGCGGTCCATGTCCGAGACGCGCGCGAGGTCAACCTGCGTAAGCCCGCGCTCGTCGCGCAAGGTGCGCACGCGTGCGCCCAGCCGCATCTGGATGACGGCGGGATTCAAGCCGCCCAGGGGAAAGTCATGTTGTTCGCTTTTGGCTTTCAGGGCTTAAGAGAAGAATCTAGCACGACCTGCATTAGCTCATCATAATTCGATTAATAAATAGCCGATACTACGCTTTTTGATAGAATACGATCTGATTTATAACAAGCACGAATTCAAGCAAGAGAGTTTTCTTCGCGTCTAGAGCCGTGCTATCATGCACGCATAAAGCGCTTGAACGGTATGCAATTTACCTCCCTCAAGCGCTTTCTTCGCGTTTGCAGCATCTCGCCGGGCACGTTGCGCCAAAAGCGCTCCGTCCCTGATTCAGCAATCTTGCAGAAACACAGGTGTCGAGCTCGTTGAAGCAGGAGATGCACAGGGCCAGGTACGTGTTGGCGACTCCACCTGGTGAGCCTCTCCACCTTCTCGGCAGCCACGTCCACGGCGTCAACATGGCTCCTCTGCGCCAGCAGCACCGCCAGCGACAGCCCCACATGCCCTGTTCCGGCCACGCGCGGGCAAAATCCGCGCAGGTCTGCCATAAGTCGATCAATTTACAGTTGCAGACACGTCATTTGAAGGCGTATGATTCGCCTCATAGCGAACCCCGCCCGAGCGAGGAGGGAGCACGCCGTGGAGAAGCGGATCGGGACCATCAAGGCGCCGTCGGACCTCAACGTGCTGCCGCACGAGATGGACACGGCCCGCGCCCTCGCCGACGCGGGGATGGACGTTGAGTTCGTGCGCCGCACGCGGGGCGAGCGCGTGACCTCGGCCGACCTCGAGGCCGACGGGGTGGTATGGGAGGTCAAGTCCCCGACCTCCGGGAGCCTGAGGGTCGTCCAGAAGCACCTCCGCGCCGCGCTCCGCCAGTCGCGCGACGTCGTGTTCGACGCGCGCAGGATGCGCGGGCTCTCCGACGCCGCCGTGGAGCGGGAGGTGCGCAAGTGGGCCGCCAGCCTGACGCACGCCCGGCGCATCCTCTACGTGAGCAAGCGGGGCGGGGTTGTCAGGATCAAGTAGGGGTGGTATGATCGCGGCAGCAAAGCGCCCGATTGGTGAGTATTTCACATATATCCGGCGCTTTCTTCATGCCTGCAGCCCACAGCGCCTCGTCGGGCTCGCGCTTCAGTCCGGAGGGGTGATCGGGCAGTAGCTACTGCCCCTGCGCGGCGTACTTCCGCTCGGTGGCCCCCTTGGCGGGACGCCACCAGGACTCGTTGTCGCGGTACCACCGGATGACCTCGGCCAGGCCCTCGGCGAAGTCCGTGTGCCTGGGCTCCCAGCCGAGCTCGGCTCGCAGCTTCGAGCTGTCGATGGCGTAGCGGCGGTCGTGGCCCGGGCGGTCGCGCACCCAGTCGAAGTCGTCGGCGGGGCGGCCGAAGGCGCGCAGGACCTCGCGGAGCACGTCGATGTTGGACCTCTCGCCGTCCGCCCCTATGAGGTAGGTCTCGCCGACGCGTCCCCGCGTGAGGATCGCCCACACGGCGCTCGAGTGGTCCTCGGCGTGGATCCAGTCGCGGACGTTGAGCCCGTCGCCGTAGAGCTTGGGGCGGACGCCGTCGATCAAGTTGGTCACCTGCCGGGGGATGAACTTCTCCACGTGCTGGTAGGGGCCGTAGTTGTTCGAGCAGTTCGATATCGTGACCGGGACGCCGTAGGTGCGGTGCCAGGCGCGCGCGAGCATGTCACTCGCCGCCTTGGTGGACGAGTAGGGGCTGCTCGGGCGGTACGGGGTCTCCTCGGTGAACCTGGCCGGGTCGTCGAGGGCCAGGTCGCCGTACACCTCGTCGGTGGACACGTGGTGCATCCTCTTGCCGAACCTCCTGCACGCCTCGAGGAGGCGGTATGTGCCCTCGACGTTGGTCCTGAGGAAGGGCTCGGGGCCCGCGATGGAGTTGTCGTTGTGGGACTCCGCCGCGAAGTGGACGACGGCGTCGGCCTCCGGGACCAGCTCGCCGAGGAGCGCCTCGTCGCATACGTCGCCCACGACGAGCTTCACCCTGCCATCCGGCAGGCCCGCGATGTTGGCGGGGTTGCCGGCGTAGGTGAGCTTGTCGAGCACCGCCACGTCGCAGTCCGTGTTCTCCACCACCCAGCGGGTGAAGTTGCTGCCGATGAAGCCGCAGCCCCCGGTGACTATGATATTTCTCGGGTTGAACGCATCCGCCATCGCGCACCACTCTTCCATTATCCGGTTGTCAAGGTTCCTGGGGTCCTCGGGCGCCCGCTTCTAGGCGGGCCGCCCCGCATCTCGCCCGAGCCCCTCGTCGGCCACGGCCATGAGGTAGCGCCCGTAGGCGGTCTTCGCGAGCGCCTCGCCGAGCCCGTGCAGCCTCTCGGCGCCGATGAACCCGCGGCGGTAGGCTATCTCCTCCACGCAGGCCACGTAGAAGCCCTGCCTCGACTGCACGGCCTCCACGTACTCGGCCGCCTTGAGCAGGCCCTCCGGGGTGCCGGTGTCAAGCCACGCCATGCCGCGCCCCATGAGCTCGACGCGAAGCTCGCCGGCCGCGAGGTAGGCGTTGTTCACGCTCGTGATCTCGAGCTCCCCGCGCGCGGAGGGCTCGACGCCCGCCGCTATGTCGCACACGCGGCCGTCGTAGAAGTACAGCCCCGGCACCGCGTAGCTCGACTTGGGGCGCTCCGGCTTCTCCTCGATGCCGACGACGCGCCCCGCGGAGTCGAACTCCACCACGCCGAAGGCGCGGGCGTCCCTGACCGGGTAGCCGAACACGACGGCGCCGCCCCCGGACTCCACCTTCCCCCTGGCGCGCAGGAGCACGCGGGTGAGGTCGTGGCCGTGGAACACGTTGTCGCCGAGCACGAGCGCCACGCAGTCATCTCCGATGAAGTCCCGCCCGATGACGAAGGCCTGGGCGAGCCCCTCGGGGCGCTCCTGGACGGCGTACTCGAGCCTCATGCCCAGGTCCGACCCGTCGCCGAGCAGCTTCCTGTAGCTGCCCACGTCGTCGGGCGTGGATATGACGAGCACCTCGCGCATGCCCGCGAGCATGAGCACGGACAGCGGGTAGTACACCAGCGGCTTGTCGTACACCGGCAGCAGCTGCTTGCTGACCGCCTTGGTCACGGGGTAGAGCCGGGTGCCCGACCCTCCCGCGAGTATTATTCCCTTCAAAGCACTCCTCCTAAACGCGGCTCCAACATGGGAGCCGCAAGCGTCATCCCTGCCCGGGCGGTTCGGAGAGCGACCCGCCCAGCCTCTCGACAAGGGCCAGCTTCTCCTCGGTGAGCTCGCCCCGGAACAGCTCCGCGTTGGAGGCGATCACCTCGGGGGGATAGTCCCACCACCTGCATGCGAGGAGCCTCTCCCGCGTTTCCCGGGGAAACCGCCACTTCAGCACCTTCGCCGGAACCCCCACCACGATCGCATACGGGGGCACGTCCCTGTTCACGAGGGCCCCCGCCCCCACTACGGCGCCGTCCCCGACGGAGACGCCCGCGAGGACGCTCGAGCCGCAGCCTATCCAGACGTCGCTGCCTATGGTCGTGCGCCGGGGGCGGGCCTCGCCCTCCACCTCCACCCCGAAGGTCCGCTTCCACCAATACGGGGTGTAGGTCGAGGCGGAGAGGTAGTCATGGTTCCCCCCCCCTATGCTCAAGTTGTAGGATATGGAGCTGTACCTGCCGATGTCCGCCGACTTGACGACGGCGTTGTCCCCCACGTAGGAGCCGTACCCGAGCACCGAGTCGAAGGCCAGGCACCTTCGCCCTAGCTCGGAGTGCCCCTCCATCCTCACCCCTCGGATCTCGACGTCATCGGCGAGGCAGCAGAAGGGGCCGACCTCGGAGTCGATCACCTTGACGTCCCTGTAGACCCTCGCCGTCTCGTGAACGCGGCTGCGCGCTCCTGCTTCCATGCGGTCGCTCCTCTCAGGACTCGCCATAGAGATAGGCCTGCTCCTTCGCCTTGATCAGGCAGTACATCGTCTCGTTGACGGGACACGGCTGGCCCCACTTCTCGGAGAGGCGCAGGACCTCACCCGAGATCGCCTCCACCTCCGTCTTCCTCCTGGCCAGGACGTCCTGGAGCATCGACGTCTTCTTGGGGTACGGGTACGTCGTGAGGTACTCGACGAGCTCGTCGACGTCTGACTCGCGCAGCCCCACGCCCTCCCTCTGCGCGAGCGCTAGCAGCTCGCCCATCGCCATCCTCAGCACCTTCTCGATGTCGGGGATCCTGCCGAACTGCACGTAGTCCGCCTCGGTCAGGGCGGATATCTGGTTGGCGCCGACGTTGAGCATCCACTTCCTCCACACGCTGCGCACCATGTCCGCGTCAACCGAGACGGCGAAGCCCGCTTCCGAGAGCAGGCGCGCGACCTCGCCCACGAACGGGTCCTCCCCGGCGTTGGCGGCGTGCCCGAAGTGGATATCGCCCGCGATGTGGTACTCGAAGCGCTCGCCGTCCCTCGACGCGTCGATCCTCGAGATGTAGCCGTAGAGCACGCGCTGGCCGGGCAGGTGCTCCCTTATGGCGGGAACCGGGGAGATGCTGTTGAGCAGCGGCAGTATGACCGTCTCGGGCCCGATCCACCCCCTCAGCTCCGAGCAGGCCCGCTCGAGCTGGTAGTTCTTCACGCACACGACGACGAGGTCCGGCTCGTCTGCTCCCGGGGGGAGGAGCGGTATGTCGTAGCGCCGGCCGTTGACGACGAGCCCCCGGCTGCGGAGCCTGTCGGCGCGCTCCCCGAGGGCGAGCAGGGTGACCTCCGCCCCCTCAACCGAGCAGAGCCTGGTCGCGATGACGCTCCCCACGCAGCCGGCGCCGATGATCGACACCCTCATCTGGACACCTCCCCGCAGGCGAGGGCGCGGGGCTCCCTGTAGATGACCATGTCGTCGCCGTACTCGTCAAGGACCCTCACCGCGGCGTACACCTCGGACAGCCGCGCGCGCAGGCTCTCCTCGCCGTCCGCGGTCAGCTGGACGCGGCACGCCATCTGGGAGAAGCCGGCCCTCTCCTTCATCACGTCCCCGACGGCCACCTTCCAGTCGACGAAGTAGACCCCGTCCACGGACCTGACGGCCTCCTCCCCCTCGACCGTTCCGACCCTGCCCCTTCCGAGCAACACGGGCAGCTCGAAGCACGTCTTGGGGAAGTGGGGGGTCTCGCGGGCCTCTATCGCCGCCGCCTCCCCCATCGACCCGGTCAGGGACATCCTGATGAGCATCTCCAGGGCGCTCGTGCCGTTCACCGCCTCCGTGGCCCGGTAGGCCATCGTCCCGTCGAGCCTGTAGGTGGGGTCGAACGGAATCACCTCGCCGTTCTTGACGAAGCACTGGAAGGCGATGAGCCCGTTAGCGATGCCAAGGTCGGAGATGAGCCTCCTGAAGCGCTCGTCGTGCTCGCCCTCGAAGAGCGCGAGGTGCCTGGATGGGAACAGGTAGCCCACGGGCAGCTGCGTTATGCCCGGGTCGAAGCTGTGCATGTAGCGATCGCACATCGCCGAGAGCGTGGCGACCCCGTCGTGGACGACGTAGTAGACCATCGCCTCGTCGGCGACGATGTAGTCCTCTATCACCACCGCGCCCGCGTCGGAGAAGGAGGCGGCCCTGAGGCAGGCGGCCTCCACCTCCCCGCGGTCGCGGCAGACCGTGATTCCCCTCGACCCCCCGTTGTCAACCGGCTTGACGATGACCGGCGGCTCGGCGTCGCCGACCGAGTAGGATCGCGGGACGGCGACTCCGGCGGACTCGCATGCCGACCTGAAGGCGTCCTTGCGCAGGATGACGTCGAGCTTGGCCCCGTCGGCGTAGAAGGGGAGCCCCAGGGCTGACGCCAGGCGCTGCGCGCACGCCACCCTCCTCTCGCTGAAGCCCGCGATGACGCCGTCGACCGGGCGCTCGGCGCATCTCTCCAAGAGCGCGCCCGTGTCGGACCAGCTGACGTCCCACGCCTCGTCGGCCGCGTACTTGGCAGGCGCGTCGCGCCAGTCCTCGTGGTTGTCCGTCACGATTACGTACACGCCCATTGCCTGGGCCTGCCTCACTATCTCGACCTCGCTCGCATAAGCGCCGAGGACCAAGAGCCTTTTTCCCGCCAGCGATGCGGTCATGCCTCAAACCTCCTCAATACGTCAACCATATGCTCCATGTCCTCCCACCCGTACCGCTGGTCGACGGGGAGGGGGAGGACGTCCCTCGAGTACCTGAGCGCGACGGAGCCCCCGCCGCGCTCGGAGAGGCAGTTCGGCCACAGCGTCGGGACGAATACGCCCTCGGCCGCCAGCCTTTGACGGACGCCGTCGGCGCCCTCGACGAGCAGCGGGTACATGAACGCCCCGTCGGGGGCCTTCGACCGCAGGCCGTTCACGTCGCGCAGCGCCTCGTCCAGCACCCTCCAGTTCGCGTCGCGCCTCTCCCGCACAGCCTCGTAGTCGATCGCGCGCATGACGTTCTCCGTGATCGGCGACATCAACTTCACGGGCTCGTCGGCGAACCGCTCGTTGTTGGCCCGCGCCTGCGCGAAGAACTCGCCGGCCGGGCGCTCGAAGCGGCCGAGCACGAAGCCCATGCGCCCGTGCGACTCGTCCCGCGGCAGCTCGCGGGCAAGCCTCGCGCCGTCCCCCGCGTAGAGGTAGCCGCCGTCCGCCACGCCGAAGAACTTCCGGCAGGTGTAGAGCGTGTCCGCGCCGGGCCACGGAGGGCGGAAGAACCCCTGGGCCTCGTCCACGACGAGCCTCCCGCCCGAGCGCGCCCCCGCCTCCTCCACGTCCGCAGCGTCGAGCTGGCCGTAGTAGTCCACGAGGTACAGATATTCTCCTTCGGTGACCTCGAAGTCGTAAGCTGGCCGCATGTCCCAGCCGACCCGGTACGTGCGGACCTCCACGCCGTGCTTGGCGCAGGCGGCAGGCACGGAGGAGCACAGCCAGTCGGGCAGCCAGATCGCCTCCATCCCGCGCAGCTCTATGAGGTACTCCAGGCAGGCGCGCCCGCTGTTGAGCGCCACGGCCCCGTCTTCGGCCCGGTGGTACGGCTGCCCGGAGAAGCGCTCGAGCTCGAGGTAGCCGCCGATCTCCCTTAGCGCGCCCGTCACGAGACCCTCACCCTCATGTAGTCCTCCTTGTTGGCGTCGAAGTCCTCGAGCTCGGCCTGCGCGCCGAAGCGCATCATCACGCTGCCGAACGCGAAGTTCGCCGCCGTGAAGCCGCCGACCCTCGCCCCGACGGGCACCCACAGCTGCTCGTCGGCAACGTGGGCCTCCCTGAACCCCGGCGCGTACTCGATCCCCCCGAAGACGCCGTCGCGCCCCGCGTGGACGATCTGCTGGTACCAGAAGCCGTCGTACTCGGGCGCCCCGACGCCCTCGACGGGCATCCCGAGGGCGGCCTGCACCGAGGCCCTGACCAGGTCGGTCCTCCCCGCGGTCGCGAGCCGGAGCATCTCGCTCAGGCGGTTGCCGCCGCCGCGCGGGCTCACCTCCATGATGTAGGGCAGCCCGTCTGAGGCCACGCGCGTCTCGATGTTGTAGACGCCGCTGCCGAGGTGAAGCAGGTCCGACAGGCGCTGCAGGTCGGCCTCGAGCTGGCGCAGGGCGCCTTCCGGCATGGAGGGGGGCATGGCGTAGGCGGCCGGCGCGTAGGGGTTAGGGGCCGCGGGGTCGAACAGCTGGGAGGTGAACGACACGCACTCGAACCTTCCGTCGACGGTGAAGCCGTCGGCGTCGGAGGAGGGGTGCGCCTTCTCGAGGAACTGCTCGACGATGCACCTCCCGCCGAGCGAGAACTTGAGCGCGTAGTCGACGGCGGCCCGGAGCCCGTCGGCCGAGCCCACGCGCGTGCAGCCCTTCGAGCCCGCCGAGTCCGTCGGCTTCACGATGACGGGGAAGGGGACCTCGCCCGCGTGCGCCACGGCCTCGTCGGCGGAGGAGAACACGCGCGACTGCGGGCAGTTGAACCCGTTGTCGCGCAGGAAGGCGCGGAAGCGCCCCTTGTCCTGCAGGATCCCCACCGCCTCGCAGCTCCCCTGGAAGGGGAGGCCGAGCCTCTCGGCCGCGTAGGCGGCCGAGGCGACGCCGGGGTCGGCGGCGAAGCTCATGACGCCGTCCGCCGCGACCTCGTCGGCGCATCTCAGGACGGCCTCCCTGTCGACGATGCTCACGTTCACGTAGCGGTCAGACCGCGCGTGCGCGACGTTGCCGGGCAGGTAGTCGGCGGTGACGACCTCCACGCCCATCTCGTGCGCCGCGTCGATGACGGGGAATATGTACCTCGACCCCCCCAGTACGAGCAGCTTCTTGGCCATCTACCTCACGCATCCTCTCACTATCCCGCATATCCTATCCACGTCCGGAAGCGCCAGGTCGGCGTAGAGGGGAAGCGTCAGCACCCTGGCGGCCGCCTCGCGCGCGACCGGCGTGTCCGCGGCATCGAAGCGGCCCCTGTAGCAGGCGTAGGCGCTGACGAGCGGGTGGAAGTACTTGCGGGCGCCTATCTCCTCCTTCGCGAGCGCGTCGAACACGTCGTCTCGGGTCGCGCCGAAGACGGTCGGGTCGAAGACGACGGGCATGTAGGCGTAGTTGTGCCTGACTCCCTCCGGCGGCACGCAGGCCTTGACCCCGGGCACGCCGCCCAGCAGCTCCCAGTAGCGCTCGGCCACGGCCCTGCGCT